>NZ_JBFTHK010000041.1:0-30244 GCF_056394205.1 Arthrobacter sp. 10T413_2
GCACCGGCAAGCCCAACCGTGCCCTGTCCGACGCCGGCCTGCGCGGCCGCTGGTGGCGGTTCGCCTTGATCCTGGCCATCACCGCCGTCGTGCTCGTGCCCATCATGGTCACCGTGGTGCTCGCCGTCACCCCCGGGCCCACCAGCACGTCCACCGGCTTCACGCTGGAGAACTTCGGCTCCGTGTTCTCGCAAACGCTGGCCTCGACCTGGCTCCAGAACAGCCTGATCACCACGCTCAGCACGGTGATCGTCTCGGTGGCCGTCGCCGCGCCGGCAGGCTACGTCCTCTCCCGCGGCCGCAGCAAGGCGGTCTCCGGCTACTCCCTGCTCCTGTTCGTCATGCAGTCGCTGCCCATCATCACCTCCGTGGTGCCGCTGTTCATCCTCTTCGCCGGCATGGGCCTCGTGGACAACCTGATGGGCCTGACCATCATCTACGTCGGCTCGACCATGACCGTGGCCACCTGGATGATGGCCGCCTACTTCGATTCCATCCCCATCAGCCTGGAAGAAGCATCCTGGATCGACGGCTGCTCCGTCTTCGGCAGCTTCACCAAGGTGGTGCTGCGGAATTCCCTCCCGGGCGTCCTCTCCACCGCGATCTTCGCCTTCCTGCTGGCCTGGAACGACTACCTGGTGGCCATCGTGTTCCTGCGCTCCACAGAAATCTTCACCCTGCCCATGGGCGTGCAGTCCTTCTTCCAGCAGAATCAAACTKACTGGACATCCGTCATGGCCCTGGCCGTGATCATGATGCTCCCGCCCATCATCGTCTTCGCCGCCCTCAACAAGTACTTCAGCGTCGGCGGCATCGGCGGATCCCTCGCCGGCCGCTAGACACCTGGCCCCACCCCCGACGTCGGCCGGCTAACCGCAGGGCCGCTCCCCTACTTGAGAACAACCGACTCCCCGCAAAGGAACGCAATGTCCTACTCAATCCAGCTGTACACCCTCCGCAACGCCCTGCAGGAAGACCTGCCCGGCACCATCACACAAGTCGCCGAGCTCGGCTTCACCCAGGTGGAGCCCTACAACTTCGTCGCCACAGCCGCCGAGCTCGGCGCGGCCCTAAAGGCCAACGGCCTGACCGCCCCGTCCGGCCACGCCCCGCTGCTGAGCCAGGACCAGGACGAGATCTTCGCCGCGGCCAAGGAACTGGGCATCAGCACGGTCATCGATCCCTACCTCCCGGCCGAGCACTGGCAGTCCGCCGAGGACATCCAGGCCACCGCCGCGAAACTCAACGCCGCCGCCAAGAAGGGTGCCGGGTACGGCATCCGCGTCGGCTACCACAACCATGCCTGGGAGCTGGAGTCCAGCATCGAGGGCCAGACGGCACTGGAGTACTTCGCCGGGCTGCTGGACCCGGAACTCGTCCTGGAACTGGACACCTACTGGGCCGCCGTCGGCGGCCAGGACCCGGTGCAGCTGCTGCAGCGCCTCGGCGACCGGGTCAAATTCATCCACATCAAGGACGGCCCCGTCTCCACGGACACCAAGGCCCAGCAGCCCGCCGGGCAGGGCAAAATTCCGGTGTGGGATGTCATCGAGGCGGCACAGTCCCTGGAGGTCGGCGTCGTGGAGTTTGACKACTACGCCGGCGATATCTTCGACGGCATCGCCCAGAGCCTGGGCTACCTGCAGAGCGGTTCCGCCAGCGCCAAGGGCGTGAACGCATGAGCACCGCAGCAACCGGACGCGGCCCGGTGGGCGTCGCCGTCATCGGCGCCGGAAACATCAGCAAGCAGTACCTGGACAACCTGACCGTCTTCCCCGACCTCAAGGTCCACGTGATCGCCGACCTCTTCGAAGAGGCCGCCGAGGCGCGTGCCAAGGAATACGGCATCCCGGAGTGGGGCGGGGTGGACGCCGCCCTGAACCACCCCGACGTCGAGATCATCGTGAACCTGACCATCCCGGCGGCGCACGTGGAGGTGGCGACGGCCGCCGTCAACGCCGGCAAACACGTCTGGACGGAAAAGCCGTTCTCGCTGGACCGCGAATCGGGCCTGGGCCTGCTGAAGGCCGCCGACKCCGCGGKGCTGCGGCTGGGCTGCGYCCCGGACACGTTCCTGGGCGYCGGGCTGCAGACCGCGCGGCGGCTGATCGAACGCGGCGACATCGGCACCCCGCTGACCGCCATGACCACGTTCCAGACCCCCGGCCCGGAATCCTGGCACCCCAACCCGGCCTTCTTGTTCCAATACGGCGCCGGACCCCTGTTCGACATGGGCCCGTACTACCTCACGGCCCTGGTGCAGACGTTYGGGTCCGTGCGCCGCGTGGCCGCCACCGGGTCCAAGGCCAAGGAAGTCCGGATGATCGGCTCCGGGCCCAAGGCCGGCGAGGAATTCATGGTCGAGGTCCCCACCCACGTCTCCGCGATGGCCCAGTTCGAGTCCGGCGCGTCCTCCCACAGCGTCTTTTCGTTCGAGTCACCGCGGCTGCGGATGGGCTTTGTGGAGATCACCGGGACCGAGGCCACCATCTCGCTGCCGGATCCGAACTACTTCGACGGGGACGTCAGGCTCTGGCGCGCCGGCGACGAGGAGTGGACCGTTATCCCGGCGACCGGCCCCAGCCAGGGCCGCGGCATGGGCGTGCTGGACATGGCACGCTCCATCCGCGCCGGCGTCCCGCACCGTGCCACCGGCAACCTTGCCTACCACGTCCTGGACACCATGGTCTCGATCTCCGAGTCGATCGATTCCGGTGCCTTCGTCGACGTGGAAAGCTCCGCCCCCGCCTCCGCAGCCCTCCCCGAGGACTGGGACCCCACCGCTTCCACACTCTAGGAACCAGTAATGAACTCCCACGAAACTACCCCCGGATCTTCCCCCTTGGGAGTGGCCATGATCGGGTACGCGTTCATGGGCAAGGCCCACTCGAATGCCTGGCGGAATGTTGCCAGCTACTTCGACGTCCCGGCCTTCGAACGTCGCGTCCTGGTCGGACGCGACCCCGCCGGGGTGGCCGAGGCCGCCGCGAAATACGGCTGGGCCGAGTCCTCCACCGACTGGCGCAAGGTGATCGCCCGTGACGACATCCACATTGTCGATATCTGCGCGCCGGGCTGGATGCACGCGGAAATCGCCATCGCCGCCCTGGCCGCCGGCAAGCACGTCCTGGTCGAAAAGCCGCTGGCCAACACCCTGGCCGAGGCCGAGGCCATGGCGGAGGCCGCCCGGGCTGCCCGGACCCGGGGGGTGCAGTCCATGATCGGATTCAACTACCGCCGGGTTCCGGCCMTGGCCTTGGCGCGGGAGCTGATCGCGGAGGGCCGGCTCGGCACCGTCCGGCACGTCCGCGCCGCCTACCTGCAGGACTGGCTCGTGGACCCGGAGTCACCCATGACCTGGCGGCTGAACAAGGACACCGCAGGGTCCGGGGCGCTGGGCGACATCGCCAGCCACGCGATCGACCAGGTGCTGTTCCTCCTCGGCGGCCAGGTCACCGAGGTCTCCGGCCGGCTGCACACCTTCACCCCGCAGCGCCCCGGCGCCACCGGGCTGGAGGACGTGACAGTCGACGACGCCGCCTGGGCCACGCTGACCCTCGCCTCCGGGGCCATCGCCTCCGTGGAGGTCTCCCGGGTGGCCACCGGCCAGAAGAACTCGCTCAAGCTGGAAATCTACGGCGACAAGGGAGCCCTCCTGTTCGATCTCGAGGACCTCAACGAGCTCGGCTTCCTCGATGCCACCCTGCCCGTCCGGGAACAGGGCTTCCGCCGTATCCTGGTCAACGAACCCGAGCACCCGTACGTGGACGCGTGGTGGCCGCAGGGCCACGTGCTCGGCTGGGAACACACCTTCACGCACGAAATCCGCGACTTCCTCGCGGCAGTGGGCAACGGAACCCAGCCCTCGCCGTCGTTCGAGGACGGACTGAACGTCCAGCGGATCCTCGCCGCCGTGGAAGAAAGCGCCGCGGCCAAGAGTTCGCTMATCCAGCTCACCCCGTCCACACCGACCACCCAGCCCGCTACCGAAAGAGCCTGACATGCCCCGCCCGTACACCCTGTTCACCGGCCAGTGGGCCGATCTCCCCTTCGAGGAAGTCGCGCGCCTGGCCTCCGGCTGGGGCTACGACGGCCTGGAAATCGCCGTCTCCGGCGACCACCTGGACGCCTGGCGCTGGGACGAGCCCGGCTACGTCGAATCCAAGCTCGCCGTGCTTCAGAAGTACAACCTCAAGGTCTGGGCCATCTCCAACCACCTCAAGGGCCAGGCCGTCTGCGATGACCCGATCGACTTCCGKCACGAGGCCATCGTCGGAGCGCGCGTGTGGGGCGACGGCGATCCTGAGGGCGTGCGCCAGCGCGCCGCGGAGGAAATGAAGCACACCGCCCGGCTCGCCCAAGCCCTCGGCGTGGACACCGTCGTCGGATTCACCGGCTCCTCCATCTGGCAGTACGTCGCGATGTTCCCGCCCGTGCCGGAGAAGGTCATCGAGGCGGGCTACCAGGACTTCGCCGACCGCTGGAACCCCATCCTGGACGTCTTCGACGAATGCGGGGTCCGGTTCGCCCACGAGGTCCACCCCTCCGAGATCGCCTACGACTACTGGACCACCGTCCGGACCCTCGAGGCGATCGGCCACCGCGAAGCCTTCGGCCTGAACTGGGACCCGTCCCACTTCATGTGGCAGGGCATCGACCCCGTCTCCTTCATCTGGGACTTCAAGGACCGGATCTACCACGTCGACTGCAAGGACACCAAGCTGCGCCCCACCGGCCGGAACACCGTCATGGGCTCGCACCTGCCCTGGGGCGACCCGCGCMGCGGCTGGGACTTCGTCTCCGCCKGCCGCGGGGACGTGCCCTGGGAATCGTCCTTCCGCGCCCTCACCTCGATCGGCTACGACGGCCCCATCTCCGTCGAGTGGGAGGACGCCGGCATGGACCGGCTCCACGGCGCCCCCGAAGCCCTCGCCGCCCTCAAGAAGTTCGACTTCCCGGCCTCGAACACCTCCTTCGACGCCGCCTTCAAACAGTAAGGGCATGCCGCGGGTGTCCGGATCCGMTACGTTTCCGGACGCCCGCGGCGAAACCGGTCCGGCACACCCCGGATCCGCGGTGCGCCCGCCCGTTCCTGTGGTCCTGGTCCGATTTCGTAGCGGAATCCTCCGGGAGCCGTCACCGTCCAGCGTCCGCTGTCCAGTGCCCACTGTCCAGTGCCCACTGTCCACCGATCCCGTCACCAGGAGCCTCGCCATGCCGGATGCCCCGGACACGCCCACAACTGCTGCGGAAAGCACCATCGCGCCGCGGCAATTGCTGCCCGGCCAGCGCTGCGAGGTGTGGATCGCGTCCCTCACYGGTGAACACGAACTGGTGTTCACCACCGGGGACGTGCTCCTTGAGGCGCCGAACTGGACTCTTGACGGCGCGGCTCTCATCCTGAACGGCGCCGGGAAGCTGTGGCGCTTCGATGTCGGGACCCGGACGATCAGCCAGGTGCCCCTCACYGGAATCCCGGACCTGAACAACGACCACGTCCTTGCCCCGGACGGCACCGGAATCTACCTCTCKGCGAACGACGGCCACATCTACCGGGCGGCGCTTGGCGGCGGTGCGGCTACTCKGATTACTGACGACGACGGGTACTTCCATTTCCTCCACGGCGTGAGCCCGGACGGACAAGAGCTGGCCTATGTGGGCATCGAGGCCGGCGATTTCACGCAGCCCGGCAGGCTCCTGACCCTCCCCGCCGACGGCGRCACCACCGCCCCGCTGAACGTGGGTGGTCACTGTGACGGACCTGAGTACTCCCCGGACGGCGAATGGCTCTACTTCAACACCGAAAACTTCACCAGCCAGCCCGGGCACGCTCAGCTTGCCAGGCTCCCCACCTCCGACGGCGGCGCCCCGGAGCAAGTGTTGACGAGCGACACTGTGGACTGGTTCCCGCACCTCTCCCCCGACGGGCGCATGGMCAGCTACATCCGGTTCCCCACCGCCACGGTGGGCCACCCCGCGGACCTGCCGGTCGACGTCGTGCTTGTCTCAACCGGCGACTGGACCACACCGCTGCACACATGGCCTCTCTTCGGCGGCCAAGGGACCCTCAACGTGAACAGCTGGTCTCCGGATTCGGCGCGGTTCGCGTACGTCGCCTACCCGATTGACGGACGTCCCRGCGCCGAACTCCTMCGTACTGCAAGTTCCGCCGGCTGTTGACACGGGACTCCGCGCGGTCCGATGCTGAGCTGATCCGGTATTGCTGACCCTCGGTGCGGCTTTGCGCATCGAGTAAGTGCAGGAAAATCCCCCTCCTCGTGCGACCCAGCAGAGAGATAGCAAAAAGGAGCACCCCCATGCACATCGATATGCCGACCCGGTACGACGTGGAACGGCTGGCCGCCGCGCGCGATCCACACAGCGTCACCGTGTATCTTTCGACGAGCAGCGTCCCGGCCCATTCGGAGGACAATCAGTCCAGAGCCCGGTCCTTGTTCAGTTCCGCCGTCKAACAGCTCCGCCAAGGGGGAACCAACGACGCAGTGGCCGCGATAGAAACCTTCCTCGACGAGCTGCTGGGATCCCCCGAGTTCTGGTTTGACATGGGGCGGAGCGTGGCCATCTTCGTGACCCCGACATCAATTCTTGAGTTCCGTTTGCCTAACGATCTCGAGGACCACGTGAGCGTGTCCGACCGCTTCGCCATCACCCCGCTGCTTCGCGCCCTCACCTTCCCGRACGCGGCGCTCGTGCTCGCAATCTCACAGAACGGGGCGCGGCTCATTGAGGTCACGGCGGACCGGCCGGCAGAGGAGGTCACGGTACCGGGTATGCCCCGGGATGCAGCAAGTGCCGTCGGGCTCGAATCGATAGGCGGCCGCTCCGCATCTGGCCGGCTGCAGGGCGACGAGGGACGAAAGGTACGGCTGACCCAATATGCCCGTTCCGTCGACCACGCGCTTCGTCCACTCTTAAACGGGAATTCCCTCCCGCTGGTGATCGCTGCGACGGAACCACTCACCAGCGTCTACCGCAACCTCACAGGCTACGCACACCTTGCGTCCGAAGTCATCGAGGGAAACCCCGATGAACTGACACCGGCCCAACTGGCGGAAGCGGCGCGTGGGGTGCTCGACCGGATCTACGCGGCCGATCTTGTTGCTCTGCAAACGACGTTCGAGGAGCGTCGTTCCAACGGCCGTGGCACGAGCGACCTCAGCGACCTGGCTCGGGCCGCCGCCTTCGGCGCCATTGCGACGCTCGCCGTGGACATGGATGCACAAGTCAACGGTGCTGTCGGAGACGACGGCGCGCTCACCCTCKACGGGGACACCGGGCAGGACGTGGTTGAGGAAATCGCTCGCCGGGCCCTCGGCGCGGGCGCCCGGGTCCTGGCCGTGCGCCGCTCCGATCTGCCGGAAAATGTGGAGGCGGTCGGAATCCTTCGCTACACCATCTGATATGTAGCTCTGCCCGCCAAACCAAGCCAGTCGTCATTGATGCCCTGGCCGCGCCGCGGACTAGGGTTTTAGCTATGACGCACCAGATCCGGACAGCAACCGCGGACGACGCCGGGAGGCTGGCGGCGCTTGCTGCCGTCACCTTCCCGCTCGCGTGCCCGCCGGAATCCCGGCCGGAGGACATCGCGGCCCACCTGGCCAACACCCTGAGCGAGGCCAATTTCCGGGCMTATCTGGCAKATCCGGCGGTCACGGTCCTGGTGATTGACACCGACGGCGAGCTCCGCGGCTACAGCCTGCTGGTGGCCCGCCCCGCCCGGGACCCGGAGGTGGCCGCGGTCCTGGCCGAGCTGCCGTGCATCGAACTCAGCAAGTGCTACGTCCACCCGGACCACCACGGACTCGGTGCCGCCGCCGAATTGATGCACGCCAGCATCGCCGCGGCCGTGGCGGCGGGTGCCCGCGGACTGTGGCTCGGCGTGAACAGCCAGAACGCCCGGGCCATCCGGTTCTACGAGAAGTCCGGCTTCCGCAAGGTCGGCACCAAGTCCTTCCAGCTGGGCGACACTCTGGAGCAMGACTTCGTCATGGAGCGCCGGGTCACGCCGTGAGCGCGGGGACTACCTGCGCCGAGCTMACGCCGGCCTGCCCGTGACGAAGCCGACACGCCGTCGGGGAATGGACCTGCCGCCGTCGCGGTTGTCGCCGGCATGAAGATTGAGATCTGGTCCGACGTCGCCTGCCCCTGGTGCTACATCGGCAAACGCCGTTTCGAAACCGCCCTCGCAGCCTTCCCGCACCGTGATGCCGTGGAGGTGCAGTGGCGCAGCTACCAGCTGGACCCCACGCTCCCGGAGCACTACGACGGCACCGAACTGGACTACCTGAGCACGCGCAAGGGCATGGCCCCGGCGCAGGTCTCGCAGATGTTCGAGCACGTGGCGTCCCAGGCCAAGGGCGAGGGATTGAACTACCGGTTCGACGCCGTCGTGGTGGCCAACAGCTTCACGGCCCACCGGCTGCTCCACCTCGCCGCCGCCCACGGCAAGCAGGACGCCGCAAAGGAACGCCTGCTCAGCGACCACTTCGAGCACGGCAAGGACATCGGAAGCCAGGAGTACATGACCGCCCTGGGACTGGACCTCGGACTCGGAGCCGGAGACCTCGCGGAGCTGTTCAGMACGGACGCCTACGCCGACGACGTCCGGAACGACATCGCGGAGGCCCGGGCCCTGGGCATCAGCGGCGTCCCGTTCTTCGTGATCGACCGGAAGTTCGGGCTCTCCGGCGCCCAGCCCGCGGATACGTTCACCGCCGCCCTCGAGCAGGCCTGGCAGGACAGCCACCCGCTGGTCATGGTGGGCGCCGCCGGCGCTGACGCCGCGGACGATGCTTCTGCGGACTCCGGCGCCTGCGGCCCCGGCGGCTGCAGCGTCTGAGCCGCACCGCCTGAGTCCGACGCCGTCGAATTCGCCGGAAACGTCCGAGTTCGCGGGAAGTTTCCGGCGACCCCGCAGGATTCCGGCGAATTCGAGGCCGTCACTGCGATGCCCGGCCTAGAGTGAATCATGGACACTTCGGCCGGACCGGACGGATCCYGGACCTCCCTGTTTACCGATCACTACGAGCTGACCATGTTCCAGGCGGCGCTCCACTCCGGGACGGCACACCGCCGGTCCGTCTTCCAGGCCTTTGCCCGCGGGCTCCCGGCCGGGCGCCGGTACGGGATCGTGGCCGGCACCGGCCGGCTCCTTGAAGGCATCGCGGACTTCCGCTTCAACCAGGACGACCTCGATTTCCTGGCCGGCACCGGGGTGGTTAATGAGGACACGCTGGAGCACCTGTCCGCCTTCCGGTTCTCCGGCGACATCTGGGGSTACCCGGARGGYGAGGCSTACTTCCCGCACTCCCCCGTGCTGATCGTGGAATCGACCTTCGCTGAGGCCTGCGTCGTGGAGACCTACGTCCTGTCGGTGCTGAACCACGACAGCGCCATMGCCTCGGCCGCGTCCCGGATGACCAGTGCCGCGGGCGGCAGGCCCTGCATTGAGATGGGGTCCCGCCGCACGCACGAGGAAGCGGCCGCCGCGGCGGCCCGCGCGGCCGTGATCGCGGGCTTTTCCGGAACGTCCAACCTGGCCGCCGGCCGGCGCTACGGCCTCCGGACCGTCGGCACCGCGGCCCACTCCTTCACGCTGCTCCACGACTCCGAGCGCGACGCCTTCGCGGCGCAGCTTGCCTCGCTGGGGGCAGGAACCACACTGCTCGTGGACACGTACGACGTCGAAGCGGCCGTCCGCACCGCCGTCGACCTCGCCGGAGACAAGCTCGGGGCCATCCGGCTGGACTCGGGAGACCTCGTGGCCCAGGCACGCTGGGTCCGCGAACTTCTGGACAGCCTCGGCAATGTGCACACCAGGATCGTGGTGACCTCCGACCTGGACGAGTTCTCCGTCGCCGCGCTCCGGGCAGCGCCGGCCGACTCCTACGGGATCGGCACATCGCTGGTGACCGGTTCCGGGGCGCCCACGGCCGGCATGGTCTACAAGCTGGTGAGCCGGGCCGGCGACTCCGGCGGGCTGGTTGCCGTCGCGAAGACCTCGAAGGACAAGATCAACGTGGGCGGCCGCAAGTTCGCGGTGCGCCGCCTGGATGACCGCGGCACAGCCACCCATGAGGTCCTCGGCGTGGGCCATCCGCCGGCGGACGGCAAGAACGGGCGACCCCTCCTGCAGCAATTCATGAAGGACGGCGAACTCCTGCCCGGCTGGACCGGGCCAGGCGCGGTGGGGCGGGCGCGGGAACGGCACACGGCCTCCATGGCGGAGCTGCCCCGGGTCGTGGACCGGCTGCAGCCCGGCGAACCGGCCATCCCGACCATCTACGAGTGAAGCGTTCGACGTACCGCCCGGCGCTGATCGTTCGCGGACCGGTTGGCGTTTTCGTGCTCAACGGAGGCCACCGGCTCGGTGCGGGCGAAGAGCTAGCCGTCCGGCTATTCGTCCTCCACCGCGTACTCCCGCCACATTAGATGGGACCATGGGGACATGACATCTGCTCGCGGATTCTCCGGCTTCTTCCGGCGTCCCCAGCCCATCAAACCCAACGCCGGTCAAGAATCGGTGTGGGACTATCCGCGGCCGCCAAGGGTCGAGCCTCGATCGGAACGGGTCATCGTGCGGCTTGGCGGGCAGGTGATTGCCGACACCACCGATGCCGTGCGCGTCCTGGAGACGAGTCATCCCCMCGTCTACTACTTGCCGTTGGACTCATTCCCTGCCGGCGTTCTCGTCCCGGTCGAGGGCACCAGCTTCTGCGAGTTCAAGGGAGAAGCGCACTACTTCGACGTCGTCGCCGGCGGAGTCGGCGTTCCCCGTGCCGGGTGGACCTACCCGGAACCCACCCGGGGGTTCGAGGCGCTCAGTACCCGAGTGGCCCTCTACCCGGAGCACATGGACTCCTGCGAGGTCAACGGCGAGCAGGTGACCTTCCAGGAGGGTGGCTTCTACGGCGGTTGGATCACCAGACAGATCGTTGGCCCGTTCAAGGGTGGCCCGGGCACGGCCGGGTGGGGAGCACATCGATCTCGCCCGTCGGCAAGACTCGCCCCTGACTTCGCGTCTGGCTGCTGGGTAAATGGTGCACCGGCCGGGATGACTTCCGCGGAACTGAGCGTGGCCGGCCGTGTCGCAGCCTCCCACCCGCCCGATTTGGTGACAGATCGCGCTAAAGTGTCCGTATGCCTAGGATTTCGGCCGCGAGCAACGCCGCCCAACGTGCCGAGACCCAGCGCCGCATCCTGACCGCGTTCGGGGAACTCCTGTTCACGCACGGGCTGCCCGGCCTGACCATGACCGATGTCGCGCGCCACGCCCGGATCGGCCGGACCGCCGTGTACAACTACTACGCGGACATCGAAGAACTCCTCATCGCGTACGCCCTGGACGAGACCGAGCGGTTCCTGGTCGATCTGCGCGAGTCGCTGGATTCGCTGGAGAACCCGGTGGAGCGGCTGGCTGTCTATGTCCGGGCTCAGGTGGAGGACCTGAGCCGGCGCCACCTGCCGCCGGGACCGGCCATGGCGGCGGTACTCTCGCCGTCGTCGTTCGCCAAACTCGCCGACCACGTGGGCGATCTCAGCGTGCTCCTGCAAGGCATCCTGCGCGACGGCATGGTTCAGGGCTACCTGCCCGAGTCGGACATCGCCCAGCTGGCCCAGCTCATCCACGGCACGCTCTCCTCGAGCGCGGCCCGGGGCGACGGCGCCGGCCAGGACGCCGAGGCCGAGGCCCGGCTCGCCCGGACGGTGCGGTTCATCCAGCTCGGCGCGGGGGCCAGGTTCGACGACGCCGGCCGGCCGGTCCGCCTCGGCAGCTAAGCGGCGGCGCCTACCCGGCCGTCGGGGTCGCAGCCGGCGCAATCGGCCAGGTGGTCTCATCCACGATGCGCCGGTTCTCGCGGGGGCAGCTGAGCTGGCCCGGTGTCTGGTCCACGAGTTCCGGCTTGGCCAGTTCCTTGAAGTCGCCGGTCAGGATGACATCCACGCTGGGATCCGTGCGGTTGTCCTGGAAATAGTCCGAGCCCGGCAGGTTGCGCTGGACGCTGAAGGCGGCCGACTGGCCGGCGGCCCCGGAGACGATCAGCGCCACGCCGCGGTAGCTCGACGTCGTGTTCCCCACGGAGCCCACGATGAACTTCCGGGCGGCAAACTGGTCGGCGACGCTCCGCGCCAGTMCGGGCCGGCTCGTGGAGTTGTAGATGTTGAGGTTGATCTTCTCCGGCGGCGTGTAGTCGAAGGTGGCCGCCGGGCACACCGACACTGGCGCCTTGCTCCGTTCCGCCGTGGCAATCTTGATCTGGCCGTTCATGATGGCGAGCGMCACCACGATCGCCGCCACGATCACGCCGACCAGCATCACCAGCACGACGCCGTGCAGGATCCTGCGGCGCAGCCGGACGGGGCTGTCCTCGGCACCGTCCTCCTCCACGAACGTGGCCCGCAGCTCGGAGCCACTCACGACGCGGTGCCCGTGCAGGACCGTCGAGTCAGCCCGCTTCCTAGCCATTTATCACGAGGACCCGCGCGTGGATGGCGGTGCGCTGGTGCAAGGCGGTGCGGACTGCCCGGTGCAGGCCGTCTTCAAGATAAAGCACGCCACGATACTCCACGACGTGCGGAAAGAGGTCACCGAAGAAAGTGGAGTCCTCGGCCAGCAGAGCTTCGAGGTCCAGCGTGCGCTTGGTGGTCACGAGCTCATCAAGCCGGACCGGACGCGGCGGCAGGGCCGCCCAGTCCTTGGGCGTGTTGTAACCATGGTCGGGGTACKGGCGTCCCTCGCCCACAGCTTTGAATATCACCATGCCAGCCTAAGGAACTTGTACGCGCAAAGGAATGAAAGTCCCGGACCGGCGTGAGGTTGTGGCCAAACGGTAACCATTTGTCACGGGCCGCGCCGCCGCATGTCACATCCGGCGCACGGCCGTCGATCTTCTCCACACTTCACGCAAAGGTTCCCGACGGCTGACAGAATAGCTGTATGACTTCACCCGAGACTTCCCCTGTGCTGGCGCTGCTGCTCGACGTCGACGGTCCGGTCGCGAGCCCGGTCACCCGCGATGTGCAGCCCGGAATCATTGCGGACCTGCTGGCCCTTGCCGCCGCCGGCGTGCCGGTCATCTTCAACACCGGCMGATCGGACACGTTCATCCGCGAGCAGGTCATGGAACCGATGATCGCCGCCGGCATGCCCGCCGGCACCGTCATCCACGCCATTTGCGAAAAGGGCGCCGTCTGGTTCAGCTACACCTCCGAAGGCCCCGGCACGGTCCACGTCGACCGCGAGCTCGCCATCCCGCAGGCCTTTGGCGACGACGTCCGCCGCCTGGTCGCCGAGGACTACTCCAMCCACATGTTCTACGACGAAACCAAACGCGCCATGGTCTCCGTGGAGCAGCATATCGCCGTCGCCAACCCGGACTACCGGGCCGAGCAGGAACTCTTCGACGCTGATGCCATGAACCTCATGGTCCGGCACGGGCTTGGCGTGGTGCGGCTGGACCACCACGTCCCGGATTCRGATGACCAGATTGATTTCMGTGTCGACCCGACCATCATCTCCACCGATATCGAGTCGGTGCGGCTGGGCAAGGATCTGGGCGCGAGCCGGGCGGTGGAGTTCCTGGCCGCGCAGGGCATCACGCCGCAGGCMTGGCGCACTGTGGGCGACTCCCGCACGGACTACGCCATGGCCGACTGGCTGCACCACAACGACCACGCCGTGAAGCATGTGGACGTCCGGCCGGCGGACGGCATCCCGGTCAAACCCTACGAGGTCCTCACCGCTGCCGACCTCGGGCTCGGCGAAGACGTGATCCACGACGACGCCGGTGCCGCCTTCCTGCGCCACTGGCTGGCCGTCGTCACCGGCTGAGGTCCGCTGCCGCCGCTTTCTGTGCGGTTACACACGCGCCCGGTGCGTGCGGGATTCCGCGGCAATTTTGAGGGCAGCGTTATCATGCAAGTAGATATCAACGCACTCAAAGAAACGGGAGATCCGACATCACCGACGCAGCCATCCAAGACGAGATTTACTATGGCAGCCAGGCATCCGAGGACGCCCACGCCGAGGTCACGTCGGCGGCCGCAGTCGCCAGATTCCGGACCCGCTCCGACGTCGTCCGCCACCGCGGCCGCTATGCGCTGATCAACGAGAACCGCACCCCGTACCAGGCGATGGTCGAAGACCTCATGTTCCTGCGGTCAGTTCTGGCCGGCGCAGGCCTCGGCTATCTGCTGGTCCGCGGCAACAACCACCGCCCGGTGATCGCGGTCGACTGGAAAGACCGCAAGGTGCTGCGCGACGCCCTCGTCGAAGCGTGCCGCGACGAGCCCTTCTACTCCATGAGCGTGGACGCAAAGAAGAAGTCTTCCGTGCTGGTGGCCGACGGCGAGCTCTCGCCGAACCGCCAGGCCCGGATCTTCCGTCTGTACCGCCCCCGGGTGGAACCGGAGGGCGGCTTCGAGTTCGGCGCTTCCGCCGGCGTCCAGCTGGAGCTCTGGAGCTTCGAAGGCGACCAGCTGATCCTCCCGATCGAGAACTCCCTGACGCGCYGCACGCTGCTCGCCCAGGACGCAGTGCGCGGCACGGTGGAACGCTACGGCCACACATGGCCCACTATCKAGAACATGTTCGCGGACCACGCCAGCGACATCAGCTTCGACATCGACCTCGTGTTCTCCTGGGTGGACGGAAGTTCCCCCGAGTACATCGCGGCCCGCCGGGCCCGGATGGCCGGCGTCGTCGTGGGCGAGGGCGATGACCACGAGGCCCGCTTCCGCCAGATCGACGAGCTCAAGTACGCCCTGCGCTCGGTCTACATGTTTGCGCCGTGGATCCGCAGGATCTTCATCGCCACCGACTCCCCCGCCCCGGCATGGCTGGCGGACCACCCGAGCGTCACGATTGTCCGCAGCGAAGAGTTTTTCGCCGACCCCTCGGTCCTCCCGACGCACAATTCGCAGGCCGTGGAGTGCCAGCTGCACCACATCGAGGGGCTGTCCGAGCACTTCCTGTATTCCAATGACGACATGTTCTTTGGCCGGGCCGTGGGACCGGACATGTTCTTCACCCCGGGCGGGATTACGAAGTTCATTGAGGCCGAGACGCGGATCGGGCTGGGCGACAACGACGCCGAACGCAGCKGCTTTGAGAACGCCGCCCGGGTGAACCGCAAGCTGCTCTGGGACCGCTTCGGGCGCATCACCACCCGGCACCTGGAGCACACGGCGGCCCCTTTGCGGCGCAGCGTGGTGGAGCAGATGGAACAGGAGTTCCCGGCCGAGTTCGCCAAGACCGCCGCGAGCACGTTCCGGGCCGCGGACAACATCTCCGTGACCAACTCGTTCTACCACTACTACGCGCTGCTCACAGGCCGCGCCGTGACCCAGACGGCCGCCAAGGTGAAGTATGTGGACACCACGGCCCGGGCCGGACTGAACTACCTGCCCAAGCTCCTGGCCAAGCGGAACATGGACTTCTTCTGCCTCAACGACGGCAGCTTCCCGGAGGTCCCGGCGGAAGAGCGCGCCGAACTGGTCACGGATTTCCTGGAGAAGTACTACCCCATCAAGGCGCCCTGGGAAAAGTAGCCGAGGGAGCATCGGCCCGGGACGAACCGCGGGGAAGAGTTGCKGGCTGCGCCCGCGGACCGGTGAACCAGCAGGGCGGTGAATCAGTTCAGGGTGGTGTACCTGCGGTGTGCCGGCGTCCGGGACGGCGCTTCGAGCTGGGCCTGCTCCGGAATGGTGATCCCTGCGGCCGCGAGCCGGCGCTGGACTTCCGCCGGAGAGACGAGTTCCCCGACTGCCGGGGTGTCGCCGAGCAGCACCACGGAGTGCACAATCGTGTGCTCGTAGACGTGGACCAKGTTGAACGCCTGCCCGCCGTCGCGCCCGCGTGTGCCGCCCACAGCAACGTTCAGGTCCTGTGTGTAGCACGTCGCTGATGCCACGGACACGGGGATGCCGGCGAACGTTGCGGTGGTCGAGTAGTGCAGGTGACCGCCCAGGATGGCACGGACATCGGAGTTGCGCAGGATTCCGGCAAGCGCCGACTGTCCCCGGAGTTCCACCAGCACGGCAAGGTCCAGCACGGACGGCACCGGCGGGTGGTGCAGGGCGAGGATGGTCCCATCCGGGGCCGGGGTGGCGAGTTCGGCGGCGAGCCAGTCCAACTGGTCCTGGCTCAATTCGCCATGATGGAAGCCGGGCACGGAGGTATCCAAGGTGATAATCCGCAGCCCKTTGACGAAGTAGCTGTGATCCACCGGGGCGTCGTTGTCCGCCTGGTCCAGGAGCCCGGCCCGGAAATTGGCCCGGTCGTCGTGATTGCCCATCGCCCAGATGACCTTGGCTCCCATGGCCCTGCACGCAGGCTCCACGATGGCGCGGAGCTTGGCGTAGGCTTCCGGTTCGCCGAGGTCGGCGAGGTCGCCGGTGAAGATCACGGCTTCGGGGCGTGCACCTGAGGCGTGGACCTCGTCGAAGAGTTGTTGGAGCAGGGCTTCGCTGTCAACGACGCCGTACAGGGGTTGCGGACCCCCCAGCAGGTGGGGGTCGCTCAGATGAAGTAGGAAATGACGTGGCCGGGGGTGCTCGGCCTCGATGCGCTCCATTGCTACCTTCTTGGTTGGGTGGAAGCGGTGCCTCCAGTGTCCCTCTCAGTAAGGACTATCCAACCAGACATTGGGCAAACAATGTAAAAACTCGGTCACGCATATTCAAAAATCGCAGATTAACAGATGGCCGCCCCTCACATGCTTCAGAGGGCATATTAAGGCGGCGGCGGCCCGGCGGCACACCGAAGCCCCAGCTCAGCGGGGCAACGGCGGTGCCGCCGGGTTCCGRGCCTGCTAGCTCAGATACCCGTTGGGGTTKAGCACGAACTTCGTCGCCGCGCCGGCGTCGAATTCGGCGTAACCTTTCGGAGCATCCTCCAGGGCAATCGCCTTCGCGTTGACGTTCTTGGCGATGTGCACCTTGTCATGCAGGATGGCCATCATCAGCTGCCGGTTGTACTTCATGACCGGGCACTGTCCCGTGGTGAAACTGAGCGACTTTGCCCAGCCCGTTCCGAGGCTGAGCGAGAGCGAGCCCTTCTTCGCGGCCTCGTCCACGCCGCCCGGATCACCGGTGACGTAGAGCCCCGGAATGCCCAGGGCGCCGCCGGCGGCCGTCACTTCCATCAGCGAGTTCAGGACGGTAGCGGGGGCCTCATGCGCTCCGGCCCCGTGACCCTTGGCCTCAAATCCCACCGCGTCCACGCCACAATCGACTTCCGGGACGCCCAGAAGCTGCTCGATTTGCTCGGCCGKGCCGCCCTTGCTCAGGTCGATGGTCTCGCAGCCGAAGCTGCGTGCCTGCGCCAGGCGGTCCGCGTTCATGTCACCCACAATCACGACGGCGGCACCCAGGAGCTGGGCACTGGTCGCCGCGGCGAGTCCCACAGGCCCTGCGCCGGCCACGTATACGGTGGACCCGACGCCGACGCCTGCGGTGACCGCGCCATGGAATCCGGTCGGGAAGATGTCCGAGAGCATGGTCAGGTCCATCATCTTTTCGAGGGCCTGATCMTTGTCCGGGAACTTCAACAGGTTCCAGTCGGCATACGGGACAAGGACGTAGTTGGCCTGGCCGCCTACCCAGCCGCCCATGTCCACGTAGCCGTAGGCGCTGCCCGGACGGTCCGGGTTGACGTTCAGGCAGATGCCGGTCTTGCGCTCTTTGCAGTTCCGGCAGCGCCCGCAGGCGATGTTGAAGGGGACGGAACAGATGTCCCCCACTTTGATGAATTCAACATCGGGCCCCACTTCGACCACCTCGCCGGTGATCTCGTGGCCCAGCACCAGGTCGRGGGGAGMGGTGGTGCGTCCCCGGACCATGTGCTGGTCTGAGCCGCAAATATTCGTGGCAACGGTTTTGAGGATTACGCCATGGCGCACCGAACGGCCCACGTTGGCGGGGTTGACCCCCGGACCGTCCTTGAGTTCAAAGGTGGGGTAGTCAATGTCGATCAGTTCGACCTTGCCCGGCCCCTTGTAGGCAACGGCTTTGTTMCCTGTCATCTATTTCCTCCTGCTTTCACGAGCCCCGGTCTGGGCGCTCTGGTGTGATTCACGAAGTTCTTTGATGCGCCCTCCACAGGGGCACCGTGACCGCACCGCCGACGGGCTGCTGCCAGGGATGACTGTGCCGTGGGTGTGCCCGGAATGTTGGAGGGTCTGGCCAGTCTAGGCGCCAAGCCTGCTTAGGGATAGGGCTGAGTTCCTCTGGAAGCCGGGCCGTCCGATTCAGCCGAGGGCCGACTGGACAGCCTCGATGATTTCCGGTGCGTCCGGCTCCACGGTGGGTGCGAAGCGGGCGATGATGTCGCCGTCGCGGTTCACGAGGAACTTCTCGAAGTTCCACTTCACCAGGCCCGGCAGGATGCCGTTCTTGAACTTGGTGAGCTCGGCGTAGAGGGGGTGCTGGTTCTTGCCCCGGACGTTGGCTTTGGCGGTCAGCGGGAAGGTCACGCCGAAGTTGCGCTGGCAGAATTCGGCGATCTCGGCGTCGGCCCCGGGTTCCTGCCCCGCGAACTGGTCGCACGGGACGCCGAGGACCTGAAACCCCTGGTCGCGGAACTTGTTGTGCAGCGCCTCGAGCCCCGCGTATTGGGGCGTGAAGCCGCACTGGGATGCCACGTTCACCACCAGCACCACCTCCCCCTTGAAGCGGCCGAAGTCGGTCTCGGTGCCGTCGATAAGGGTCAGGGGAATGGAGTGCAGAGCGGTCATGGGTGCGTCCTCGCGGTGTCGGTGGTCCGAAGCAGGGCCCGGAACTGGTCCCTCCAGCGATTCGTAGCCGAAGCGTGCGGGTATGGGTCTGCATCCCGGGCACAGGTCCGGGGCCGAAGCGGGCGGCCTGCCCCGAGCCCGAAGGCGTGTTCCGGGAAAGTCCCGCTGGCGGTTAGCGGGTCGGCGTTGTGGTGGGCGTTGTGGTGGGCGTTGTGGTGGTTTTTGTGGCGGTTGTCGTGGCGGACTGCGTGGTGGTGGCTGGCGCAGGGTCCCCCGTGGGCGCGGTGACCGGCGCCGGCGCCAGGGGTTTRGCTGGCGGGGCCGACGTCTTGGCGGCAGCCTCGGTCGCGCTGGGAGAAGCCGACGCGGTTGTCGGGGCCACAGACGACGGGGCTGGTGCAGACGGCGTCGCGGAGGCGGTTTTCGTCGGCGTCGGCGTGGCAGTCGGCGTCGCCGAGGCGGACTTCGTCGGCGTCGGCGTAGGCGTAGGGGTGACGGTTTTCGTCGGGGTCGGCGTGGCCGTCGGAGTCGCGGAGGCGGTTTTCGTCGGCTTCGGGGGACTCGTGGACGGCTTGGCCGCCACAGCGGCAGGCTGTTCCTGAAGGCCGCCGGCCACCACGTGGGTCAGGTCCTCCCGGACGGGAATCGCCCATCCAAGCCCTGCATTGGCAGGATTGCCGGCGTCGGGCGCGTAACTGGTCAGTTCGATCGGGCCGAGCCGGTCCACCTGCTTGATGGGGATGAACTTCCAGCCCATCGGGTCGGTGTGAGCGCCGTTAAGGATGGTTTCGAAATGGAGGTGGCAGCCGGTTGAGGAGCCGGTAGTGCCGACCAGGGCAATGACCTCGCCCACCCGCACGGAGTCGCCCTTCTTGACGGCAATCCCCTGGAGGTGGTTGTACGTCGTGATAAGACCGTTGCCATGGTCAATTTCCACCCGGTTACCGCCGCCCCACGGGTGCCACCCGACGGCCCGCACCACACCGGCGTCGGCCGAGTAAACCCGCGTTCCGCAGGCGGCGGCGAAGTCCTGGCCCCAGTGGAATTCGCCGGCAACCCCCGTCAGCGGGCTGGTGCGCAGTCCGAACGGGGACGACGGCACCAGCGTTTCCAGGGGGGCCATGAGGAACCCGGCCGCGGGCCGGCTCAGGCCCGCCGAGGCGACATTGAGCTCGCCGCCAACCCCCTCCTTGGTCACCGTTTCCACCGTGCTCCTGCTGAAGGCCACGAGCGCCTGGGAGTCCGCGGTCACAGCACCCGGAGTCGCCGATGACGCGGTCGCGGCCCGCTGGGTAGCCGGGTCGAGCGTTTCAGGTCCCACGGCGCCGGCGGCCGGCACGTCGGCGGGCTCAACGTAGGACACGCTGGCGCCCAGTCCCTGAAAGCCGCCGAATGTCAGAACAGCMAGGGACAGGCAGAGGCCTCCGGAAACGCAGCGCACGGCAATGGTCCGTGCCCTGGTTGATTGCTCACTCGATGAGTTTCCCCAGTGTTTTCCCACGATGTGACTCCCGCTATATGCCCGCCAGACCCCAATCTTCACGGACTTACCCCACTATGGGACCACAGACCGCCGGCCCTGTGAACCGTCGGCGGGCCCCTTTTGCGGCCGCACCCGGGGAACCGAGCCTGTCCCGAGTAGCGGGCCGACCGCGKCCCAGTAGTCCGCCTCGGACTTGCAGGTGCCGAGGACCCCGGAGCCGGGTAAGAATGGAGGATGCGCAATGTCCTCAGGGAATGGCAGGCGGAACTCAAACAAACGTTCACCGGGACGCGCGACACCGTGCCTGAATGGGTGCCCCGGCTTGCCGAGGGAGACGACGCCGGCTACCACCTGCCAGGCTCGGCGGTCTGGACCGTGCACGGGGACATGCCAACCATCGTCGCGGGAATCCGAGCGCTGCTGATGCAGGCGCTCCATCCCGGTGCACTGGCCGGGGTCCACGATCACTCCCGCTTCCGCGAAGACCCCCTGGGCCGGCTGGCCGGCACCATCCGCTGGATCTTCACCGTTTCCTACGGCTCCACGGGCGCGGCCCGAGCGGCCTCGGACTGGGTCCTCCGGCTCCATCAGACGGTCCGGGGGGAATTCGTGGACGGCCACGGCGTCAGGCGCTCGTACGCGGCCAACGATCCCGAGCTGCTCCGCTGGGTCCACATTGCCTTCACCGACGCCTTCCTCTCGGCCCACAAGCTGTGGGGACGGCCGATTCCGGGCGGACCTGACGCGTATGTCCGTGAGTGGGCCCAGGCCGGCAGGCTCATGGGCGTGGAGGCCCCGCCTCTGAGCGAGGCGGAAATGCGGCAGCAACTGGACCGCTGGTACGACGACGGCGAGCTCCGCAGTGATGAAAGGGTCGCCGAGACGGTGGCCTTCATCCGTGATCCGCCCCTCCACCCGGTGCTCAGGCCCGGCTACCGGGTCCTGTTCGCGGCCGCCGTGGCCAGCCTCGAACCCAAATACCGCGAGATGCTGGGCCTCCGGACCGCGCGGCTGGGCCCGATCCCGCTGCCGGTGAAACTGGCCACGCGGGTCACCTTGGGCGTGGTGCACCTTGCCCTGGGCCGGATGGGCCCGAGTGAACAGGCCGCCCGGACCCRTCTGCGCCGGCTGGGCTACCTAGCCTGAGACGGAGTGAGATGTGGTGCCGCTGGCGCGGGCGCCCAATCCTGCTGGTGAAGCTGCTGGCCCCCGACCTCACGAGGAGCCAAGCCTGCGGACGCAAAAAGGCCCCGGTCCAATGGACCGGGGCCAACCGCGGAGAATGGGGGATTTGAACCCCCGAGGGCGTTAACCCAACACGCGTTCCAGGCGTGCGCCATAGGCCGCTAGGCGAATTCTCCAGTTGCTTCTGAATCAAAAGCAGATACTAGAATACCTGAACTTTCCGGCATCGCCCAATTGAGCCCTCGCCCGCCCAGCCAGGGGCGCCTCCGCGGGACATGTCCCACGGTCCACGCCCTCACCGCCGGACATGTCCCACGCTCCAGCCCAGGGCTGGACATAATGCCAAACAGCCCAGTCCTCCCCGCGAAGAATGGGCGTGTCCCSCACTGCATGACTCGCCCAAGGGAGATGCCCCGCACTGGGCGCGATGACTGGACATGATCCTCCCCGCACCGCCCCCGGCACGCAGCCCTCGCGCTCCTGGGCTGCGCTGTCCTGCTCACTCCCGCCCACCCGCCGGCCTGCGCGCAAAGACGGGCAAAGAATGGACATGCCCCACGGTMCACGCCGTCAGCGCAGGACATGCCCCACGGTCCCGCCAAGGGCTGGGCACAATGCCAAACAGCCCAATCCTCCCCGCGAAAAACCCAGTCCTCCCCGCGAAAAATGAGCATGTCCCGCCGGAGATAGCAGGGGAAACGGGGTGAAAACAGGCCAATTCGGGGCACACTCAATCGTCAGGTAAACTTGCTGACGGCCCCTCATGTGGCGTCATCCTGTTGAACTCCCCCAGGACCGGAAGGTAGCAAGGGTAAATGGGCTCTGGCGGGTGCATGAGGGGTCTTTTATGTCTGTGCCGATTGGTAGGGTTAAATCTGTGACTGTTACTACCGCGCTCTACCGTCGATACCGCCCCGATTCATTCGCGGACGTCATCGGGCAGGAACACGTCACCGAGCCGCTGATGACGGCCCTGCGCAAGAACCGCGTCAACCACGCCTACCTCTTTTCCGGCCCCCGCGGCTGCGGCAAAACCACCTCGGCCCGCATCCTCGCCCGCTGCCTGAACTGCGCCGAGGGCCCCACAGACACCCCCTGCGGGAAGTGCCCCAGCTGTGTCGAGCTCGCCCGCGGCGGCTCCGGCTCCCTGGATGTCATCGAGATCGATGCCGCCAGCCACGGCGGCGTGGACGATGCCCGCGACCTCCGCGAGCGGGCCACGTATGCCCCGGTCCGGGACCGTTACAAGATCTTCATCATCGACGAAGCCCACATGGTCACCTCGGCCGGCTTCAACGCCCTGCTCAAGATCGTCGAAGAGCCGCCGGAACACATCAAGTTCATCTTCGCCACCACGGAGCCGGACAAGGTGATCGGCACCATCCGTTCCCGCACGCACCACTACCCCTTCCGGCTGGTACCCCCGGAGCCCCTCATGGCGTACCTGGAGCTACTCTGCACCCAGGAGAACGTCCCCGTGGCGCCCGGAGTGCTCTCGCTCGTTATCCGCGCCGGCGGCGGTTCCGTCCGTGACTCCCTGTCCGTCCTGGACCAACTCATGGCCGGCGCCGGACCAAACGGCCTTGACTACGAGCTCGCTGTCGCCCTCCTGGGCTACACGCACGCCTCGCTGCTGGACGACGTCGTCGAGGCCGTCGCAGCGTCCGACTCCGCCACGGTGTTCCGCGCGGTGGACCGGGTCATCCAGACCGGCCACGATCCGCGCCGCTTCGTCGAAGACCTGCTCGAGCGCTTCCGCGACCTCATCATCGTCCAGGCGATGCCCGAAAGCGCCCAGTCCATCCTCCGCGGCATACCGGCGGACCAGATCGCCCGGATGCAGAACCAGGCGCACAATCTCGGGGCGGCCGAGCTCTCCCGCGCCGCGGACGTCACCAACACGGCGCTGACGGACATGACCGGGGCCACCTCGCCGCGCCTGCATCTGGAACTGCTGTGCGCCCGCATCCTGCTTCCCAGCTCCGAACAGACCGAACGCGGCATCGCGGCCCGKATCGACCGCGTCGAGCGCCGTTTGAACTACGCCGGGAACGACGTCGGGACTCCTCTCGCCAGCGCCCCCGCCGTTGCGTCGGCCCCGCCTGCGCAGGCGGGGCCGCCCCCTGTCACCCAGCAATCCGCTCCCCAGGTCCCCGTTGCCCAGTCTCCCGGGGCGCCTGCTGACGCGGCCGCCACCACTGCTGCCGTCCCGCCACCAGTCGACCACGCGCCCGTTGACCAGCTACATGCCGCACAGGCGCCGGCCGCTGGCCTCGACGCCGCGCCGTCCCGACGGGACGAACCTGTCCGGGAACCGCTGACGGCACCGCGGGTCAGCACCAGCGACTGGCCCGTGGACGAACCCGCGGCTGCCAGCCGGCTCGCGTCCGCCCCAACGACGTCGCCTGCAGCCCCGCCCGTCGAGCCCGCCCCGGCGCCTGCTGCTGCCCCAGCGGCTGCTGCTCCGGAAGCGGCAGCAGCAGCACCGTCCGCCCCTGTACGGTCCGAGGCCGCCCCTGCCGCCGCAGCACCTGCCGCGGTTGCCCGCCCGGTGTCCGGCCCGGGCGCCGACGTCGAGGTCCTGCGACGTGCCTGGCCCGACATCCTGCAAACCCTCACCAAGATCAAGCGCAGCACCTGGGCGCTGGTGGAGCCCAATGCCCAGCTCGGCCATTTCGAGGACCACGTCCTGACTCTMGCGTTCACCACTCCGGGTCTGGCAGGCGCCTTCGGCCGCGCCGACCACGCCGAGAACCTCCGGCAGGCGATCCACAAGACGATCGGTATCGACTGCCAGATCCGGGCCGTCGCCGGCGGCAGCAACAGCCCAGCGAGCTCTGAGCCAAACCCAAAAGCGCCCGCTAGCCCGGAGACCCCGGCGACGTCGGCCGACGTCGCCTGGGGGCTGAGCCCGGMCCCCCAGTCCCCTGCGCCAACGTCACCGTCGCCGTCCGAGGCATCCGCCGAAGCCGTCCCCGCGGCGGCGCCGGTACGTGTTCCGGCCGCCTCCACGCCGGCTGCGGAACCTGCCCCGGCCCCGGCGGCCGGCCGCCCCGCTCCKGCACCGGAAGCGCGGACGCMTGTGCCGGCAGTCCGGACTGAGGCTCGCGCCGCCGAAGAGGCCGTCCGACCGGACGGCCCTTCGGAGCCTTCCGGATCCTACGCCTACCCTGACGACGACTGGGGACCGCCCCGGGATGAAGACGCCCCGCCGCTGGACGAAGAACCCCCCATGGACTGGGACCCTTCCCCCACCGCCGCGCCGCGCCGCGCCGCCGAGTCCCCAGCCCCAACTCCTGTCCGGAAATCCCCGKCCCCGGCTCCGTCCCATGCCGCCGGCTCCGCGGCCGGAGGCATGCCAGGAGGCCCGGACACCTCGGCCAACCCATCGGCCGACCCGTGGGCCCGCGCCGTCGAGCAGTCGCCCGGCATCTGGACGATCGGCACGGAGTCCAACGTCGGCCGGCACGCGACGCCGGATCCCGAGCCCTCGGCACCGGAGCCCGCACCGGCGCCGGTGTACTACGAGCCGGCGGCTGCACAGATCCCGGAATATGCGGGCGTCGTGTCCGGACCGTCCGGACTGACGTCGGAACAATTTTCTGCAGTTGCGCCCGTCCCGGCATCGGCCGKCCCGCAGGCTGCCGCGCCATCCGCGGCCCCCGCAGCCCCGGCCCCCGCAGCTCCGGCCGTTGCGGTGACCGCGGTTCCCGAGGCTGCCACTACGACGGGGCGGCAGAGCCTGTACCAGCGGCTGTCGAACAGCCCGGAGGCCGAAGCCGGCCGGGCAAAAGCCCCCGCCCGCGCGGCCGCCGMAACCACCGTCTACGTGCAGGACATTCCGAGCGCCGACGATGAAACGATCGAGGAATCGGGTGTCTTCGGCCGGGCCGCCGTCGAGCGTATTCTGGGCGGGAAACTGGTGGAGGAACGCTCCCTGGACGGAAGCCCGCTGCCGCCCCGCTTCTAGCAGATCCCCCGCCGGCTGGCCCCGGCCCCATTCCAAACGAACGAGGACATTGTGTACGAAGGTGCAGTTCAAGAGCTGATCGATGAGCTCGGACGCCTTCCCGGAGTCGGGCCCAAGTCTGCCCAGCGGCTGGCCTTTCACATCCTCGAGGCGGATCCGCAGGACATGAAGCGGCTCGTCGACGCCATCACCACGGTGAAGGAACGGGTCAAGTTCTGCACGGTCTGCGGGAACGTGACGGAGCAGGAACTGTGCAATATCTGCCGTGACCCGCGCCGGGACCCATCGGTGATCTGCGTCGTCGAAGAGTCCAAGGATGTCCTGGCGGTGGAGCGCACGCGATCGTTCCGAGGCAGGTACCACGTGCTGGGCGGGGCGATAAATCCCATCGCCGGCATCGGCCCGGAACAGCTCCGGATCCGTGAGCTGCTCACCCGGCTCAACGACGGCGCCATCCAGGAAATCATCATCGCCACCGACCCCAACCTTGAGGGCGAGGCCACGGCGACATACCTGGCCCGGATGCTCAAGTCGATCGGGATCGCCGTCACCCGGCTCGCGTCCGGCCTGCCCGTGGGCGGGGACCTCGAATACGCCGACGAAGTCACGCTCGGCAGGGCCTTCGAGGGACGCCGGAACGCGCTGAGCTAGATAACTAATCCCGGCCCGCAGGACGTGTCCGGCGGCCGGGACCGGGCATGGGCACAACGCACCCATGCCCACCCCCGGCCGCGAAGAATGAGCACGTCCGGTGAAGGCCCGGCAAATCTCTCTCTCGCTTTCGCGATGGCGCTACCGGCTGGACCGAGGCTGGCTTCCCCCCGACCACCGGACATGTCCCGCGGCCGGGAGCGGGAATGGACACAATGCCCATATGCCCACCCCTGGCCGCGAAGAATGAGCATGTCCCCCGGGGACGGGAGAGCATGCCCCTTCCTGGTCCGCAGCGCTGAGCATGTCCGGGGGAATCGCTCCCGCTGAAAGGCCCGGTTGTCTACTATTMGGTCACAATTCAACGGCGCAGGGCGCTCGGCGATAAACTGGGAGGAGAAGTTACGCCGTCGCGCCGTTTGGTTGCCTGGCCCAGAACCCCGATGATCCAGTGAGGGTGCGCGAATGAGTTTGCCCACTACCGAAGTCCAGCCCGGATCGCAGCCGCAGACGCTGCCCGTCTCGGCCGCCACCACCAAGCACCTTGTCGTGAAGAAGTTCGGCGGTTCGTCGGTGGCGGACGCGGAGGGCATCAAGCGCGTCGCGCGCCGGGTCGTGGACGCCCACAACGCCGGCGACGAGGTCGTCGTCGTGGTCTCCGCCATGGGAGACACCACCGATGAGCTCCTTGACCTCGCCGGCCAGGTGACCGATTCCGCCCCGGCCCGCGAAATGGACATGCTCCTTTCCGCCGGGGAACGCATCTCCATGGCGCTGCTGGCCATGGCTATCAACAAGTTCGGCGCCTCGGCCCAGTCCTTCACCGGCTCGCAGGCTGGCATGATCACCGACGGCATCCACGGCAAGGCCCGGATCATCGACGTCGACCCGCACCGCATCCGCACCGCCCTGGACAAGGGACACATCGCGATCGTTGCCGGCTTCCAGGGCATGAGCCGCACCACCAACGAGATCACCACGCTCGGCCGCGGCGGTTCCGACACGACGGCGGTGGCCCTCGCCGCGGCGCTCGACGCCGACGTCTGCGAGATCTTCACCGACGTCGACGGCGTCTACACGGCCGACCCGCGCGTGGTCCCGTCGGCCCGCAAGATCGACCGCATCTCCAGCGAGGAAATGCTGGAGCTGGCCGCCTCGGGCGCCAAGATCCTGCACCTGCGTTGCGTCGAATATGCCCGCCGCTTCGGGGTACCCTTGCACGTCCGTTCCTCATTCAGCCAGAACGAAGGCACCTGGGTCCTGCCCGGCGCCGACGACAAGATCACGACCCAAGAGGGAGTTGCCTTGGAGCAGCCAATCATCTCCGGTGTTGCACACGATCGTTCCGAAGCCAAAGTCACGGTTGTCRGCGTACCTGACATTCCCGGCAAGGCCGCCGCGATCTTCCAGGTCATCGCGGACGCCCACTCCAACATCGACATGATCGTCCAGAACGTMTCCACCCACGGCACGGGCCGGACCGACATCTCCTTCACCCTCCCGATCGTCGAGGGGGCCGAGGCCCTTGCCGCGCTGCACGCCGCACAGGACCGGATCGGCTTCGAGAGCATCGAATACAACGAGAAGATCGGCAAACTTTCGCTGATCGGCGCCGGCATGCGCTCCCACCCGGGGGTCTCCGCGCGCTTCTTCGCGGCCCTCTCGGAGGCCGGAATCAACATCAACATGATCTCCACCTCGGAGATCCGCATCTCGGTGGTCACCCACGCGGACCTGCTCGACGACGCCGTCCGCGCCATCCACAGGGCGTTTGACCTCGACAGCGAGGACGAAGCCACGGTGTACGGCGGCACCGGCCGCTAACCGGCAACCGGCAACCGGCAACCAAGGGACACCACAAGCCGGCTGCGGGCCGGTAGCGGAATTCCAGCCCGCATGGTCATGAGGAAGGGAGCGGCCAGCGCCGCTCCCTTCCTCGTTTCTCCGCACCCCTCTGTCCGGCGTGTCCGGGCGGCCACGGCCGCCCTGATGCCGGACCGGGCTCTCAGACCTCTTCTTTCCAGAGATCCGTTTTCCGGACAGCGTAGTGGTGTCCATGCGAGTCTGTCTCGACCTCGAAGCCTGCCAGGTCTTCTTCCGAGGCGTGCTCGTAGTCATCATGATGGTGAACGACAGGCGCCGCAGTGTCGCCCCGGTTGGCGGGTCCGAACAGGAGCCTCAGCTTGTCGGTCTTGTCCATAAAAGCTTTGACCGCACGTGTCACTAGTCCCACCCCCTTTCTTCGTCGCGGGTGGTTCAGGATGCTGCACAGCGGTGTGTCAGTGTCCTCATTTTACGCCCGACGGCGGCAAAAGGCCMGGGTCGGATACCGGTAAAACACGCCTAGCGCAGGGACTTGTCCTCCGGGTTGCGGGGCACCACATAGGTGCTGCCGTCGGGCCGGTGCATGGTCTCCCACTGCGCGGTCTCGGCCTCCCGCATCGCCAGCAGCCGCCTGTTCTGCTCGGTCATCTCGTGGCCGAGGGAACTGCGGTTGGCCGGCCCGAAAATCATCCGAAGCTTTCCGGTGGCCCGCATGAACCTCTGGGCGCCGTTTTCCTTGGCCATGGCTATCCTTTCCTGGGAACAAGACAATGCTCCCAGTGTACGCTAATCATTAGTGCACTAATCATTTGAAGGAGTCGGTGTGACCGAAGGAACCCCAGCAAACCAGGCAGCCCGCGTCCCGCAGGGCACGGGGGACTCCCAAGCGGCACAGGATGACCTCCTCCTGGAACAACAGCTCTGTTTCGCCCTGACAGTGGCCTCCCGGAGTGTGGTGGGCGCCTACAAACCCGTCCTGGACAAGCTCGGCCTKACCCACCCGCAGTACCTCGTCATGTTGTGCCTCTGGGAGGCCAGCCCCCGGTCCGTCCGGGACATCAGCGACGCCCTGGCCCAGGAGCCGGCCACCATCTCGCCGCTGCTGCGCCGGCTCGAAACCGCCGGGTTCATCACCCGTCAGCGGATGGAAGGCAACGAACGCACGCTGGATGTCCGTCTGACGCCCCGCGGGGCGGCCCTCCGGGAGCAGGCCACCGAAGTTCCGGGCATCATGATGGCGCGGCTGGGGCTGACGCGCGAGCAGGTGAGGCAGCTGCACGCGTCCATGATGGACCTAATCGCCGCCACCCGGCCCGACCCGGAAGACGCACCCCGGCGGTAGACTGGGCAAAACTGAGGAGGACTGCTGATGCGCACTCGATCGGGCCGCCCGGCGCTTGTTCTGGCGGCCGCCCTGATGGCCGCGGCCGGACTGGCCGCGTGCACGCCGAACAGCGGCCCCGCACCATCCCCCTCAGCCAGCACGACTGCGGGAACATCCTCCAGCTCCCCGACCGGCTCCCCGTCGCCGGAGACTGAGACGACGTCCCCGGCCCCGTCGCCCTCCGCGGCCCCGCTGCCGTCCGGCCCGGGACAGGGGAACGCCGAGCTCGCCATCATGATTAAGCCGACCGAAACCGCCGCCCCGACCAACTTCACGCTCGTGTGCCAGAATGGGGTTCCGGCGGCCGAAAGCCAGCACCCCAACCCTGCCGCAGCGTGCCTCGCCATCAAGAACAACCCGTCCATCCTCAGCCCCGTTATCGACAAGGACCGGGCCTGCACCCAGCAGTACGGCGGTCCGCAAGTCGCGACCGTCACCGGCGTCGTGGACGGGCGGCAGGTTCAGGCGACCTTCAGTTTGAAGGGCGGCTGTGAAATCGCCGCGTGGAACGCCGCCAAGGACGTCCTGGGCTCATCCGGCTGGCCGAGTTAAGCCCGTGCACCTCCAGCAGGAAGAGTGGCTGCCACGCCAGGCGGCCCACCAGCAGCGCGTCCGCCGCTATGCCGATCCTTACCTTGAGCGGCGCTCCGCCGGCGGGAAGCACCCGGTGGAAGACTTCCTCTTCACCTACTACACCCAGAAACCCGGCCAGCTGCTGCGMTGGCACCCGGGCGCCGGCGTCGTGCTCTCCGGGCCCGAGGCAGCGGCGCGGACCGGCTGGAAGTATTACCGCGCGGCCCACGGCGCCGAACTCGCCGCCGCCGGGCTGCCGGCGGACTCGCCGGCCGTGACCGTCGACGTCGACGCCTTCCTCCGGGATCGGCGGGAGGCGCTGCAGTTCGCCGGAATCATTCTCGCCGGGACTGCTGCGCGGGCCGCCCAGTTCGGCTGCTTCGGGCTGCACGAGTGGGCCATGGTCTACCGGCAGGACA
>NZ_JBFTHK010000042.1:0-30036 GCF_056394205.1 Arthrobacter sp. 10T413_2
GTCCTAAGGTGGAGGCGCAGGCAGCTTGGACCGTCTGGGGCCTTGAAGCTTCCCTCGCTGTTACCGACGCCGGAATGCTCCCCGCGGCCCAGGAGATCGTCCAGAGCGTCCTTGCCGACGTCGAGCTCGCATGCAGCCGCTTCCGGGACGACTCGGAACTCACCAGGCTCCAACCGCAGCTGGCCGCCGGGGCGATCGTCAGCCCGACACTCCTCGACCTCGTTGAGCGGGCCCTGGCCGCCGCCCGGTGGACGGACGGGGCCGTCGATCCGACCCTCGGCGCGGATCTGGCCGCTCTCGGGTATGACCGGGACATCGTCAGCGTGCAGGTGCTACCGGACGATCCCCGTCCGCAAGGTTCGCACCCGGTCCCGCCGGCCGGTTCGGTCCGGGCACGGCGCGTTMCAGGATGGTCACGGATCAGGATTGACGGGCGGACGCTGACCGTTCCCGGGGACATCCGGCTGGATCTGGGCGCCACCGCCAAGGCAGCCGCGGCAGACCGCGCTGCAGCCGAGGTGCATTCGCACCTGGGATGCGGGGTGCTCGTCTCTTTGGGCGGCGACCTGACGACCGCCGGCCCGGGGCCGGGAAGTCCCGGCGCTGCGGACCCCGGCGCTGCGCCCCCAGACGCGGGCCCTGGAGCCGGCCCCGGAGCGACAGGGCCGTGGCAGGTTCTGGTCCAGGACCTTCCCACGGACCCGAGCCAGCACATCGCCCTGGACCCCGGATTCGCCATGGCCACGTCCAGCACGCAAAAACGCCGGTGGAAGCACGCGGGAGCGGACGTCCATCACATTCTGGATCCCCGTTTCGGGCTGCCCGCAGAGGCCGTGTGGAAGACGGTGACGGTGGCGGCTCCGACGTGCCTGGAAGCCAATGCCTTCAGCACCGCCGGCATTGTTCGCGGCTTCGCCGCCGTCGAATGGTTCCGTTCCGCGGATGTCACGGCGCGGCTGGTGGATCAACGCGGACGCATTGTCACCACCGGAGGCTGGCCGGCGGAGAACAACAGCATGGAAGTTCGTGCGTCCCGTGGATGAGGCAATGTGGGCGTTCGGCCGGGTGAGCGGCTTCATGTCCCTTGCTCTGTTCACGGTGTCGGTCCTGTTGGGCATCCTCACCCGCTCCGGCCGGCCMTTGCTGGTGCTTCCGAGGTTTTCCGTCAGCATCCTGCACCGGAACATCGCCTTGTTGGCCACAGTGTTCCTGGGGCTGCACGTTGGGTCCCTGTTGTTGGACTCCTTCGCGAAGCTGCGGCCCGTCGACGTCGTCGTGCCGTTCCTTGGCTCGTTCCGGCCGTTCTGGCAGGGCCTGGGGACCGTGGCACTGGACCTCGTMGCGGCCGTCATCGTGACGGCCCTGCTGCGGCAGCGGATCGGACACCGGACGTTTAAGGCCGTGCACTGGCTCACCTACGCGGTCTGGCCGGTGGCGATGGCCCACGCACTCGGCAACGGCACGGACGCCGCCGGCCAGTGGTTTCTGCTGCTGGCGGCAGCGTCCGGCGCGGCGATCGCTGGTGCCCTGCTGTGGCGGCTCTCTTCAACGTTCCTMGAAACCGCCAGAGCCCGTGGAGGTAACCTCCAATGAGCTCGATACCCGGCGTGCTCCCTCAACCGCCGCTKCCCGATGCGCAGCCGCTGGCGCGTCTTTTGGCCGCCGGCGCGGAGGCCGGGTACGCCCGGCACGTGGACACCTTCGGGCCTCTTGATCCCGACGCCGTCGCACCCGGGCTGCTGAACCTGCTGGACGCGTCGGGGCTGACCGGACGCGGCGGCGCCGCCTTCGCGACCTGGCGCAAGGCGCTGGCAACATCACTATCCGGGCGGAAGCGCCTTGTTCCCGCGCGGCCCGTCGTGATCGCCAACGGCGCCGAAGGGGAGCCGCTGAGCTTCAAGGACCGTACGCTCCTGGCGCACGCCCCCCACCTGGTGATTGACGGTCTGCTGGCCGTGACGCGGGCGGTCTCGGGCACGCAGATGTACCTCTATGCGCCGGCCGCCAGCCTTCCCGGGGTGCAGGAGGCCCTCTCCGGACACCCCGGGGGCCGCCGGATCCAGCTCGTGGAGTCACCGGAAACGTTCATCTCCGGCGAGGCGAGCGCCGTCGTCAACAGCATCGCCACCGGCTCCGCGATCCCGCTCGACAAAGGCCGCCGGCTCAGCGACACCGGGCTCAAGGGGCGCCCCACCTTGGTCCTCAACGTCGAAACCCTGGCCCATGTGGCCCTCATCGCAMGGTTCGGCGCGGACTGGTTCCGCGAAGTCGGGACGCCCACGGACCCTGGCACGCGGCTGCTGTCCGTGTCCGGCCCAGGGCCCGGCCCGGACGTCGTCCTGGAGGTGCCCGGCGGCGCAAGGCTCACCGACGTCGTTCAATCCGCCGGCATGGACCCGGCCTCCCTGTCGGCCGTTCTCGTCGGCGGCTACCACGGCCGCTGGGTGCGGCCGGCGGCCTACGTCCTCTCGCCCGGCGGTCCCGCCGGCCACGTGGTCCGGCCCGGAGCGGGCGTCATCCACGCCTTGGGGGCGCAGCAGTGCGGGCTTGGAGCCACTGCGGGGATCGTGGCGTACCTGGCCGGGCAGTCCGCCCGGCAATGTGGCCCCTGCATGTTCGGGCTKCCCGCCATGGCKGGAATCTTCAACCGGATCGCAGCGGGAGAACAGGACCCGCGGCTGCCGGAGGAACTGGGCCGGCTCGGCACGCTTGTCTCAGGACGCGGGGCCTGCCATCACCCGGACGGAACAKCGCAGCTGATCAGCAGTGCGCTGGAGGTCTTCGCAGACGACGTGCGGTCCCATCTCACCGGGCGCTGCTCCGGATCCGGAAGCTGGACGCCATGACCGCCACCCTTCACATCGACTGGACCAGGTGCGACGGCCGCGGCCTGTGCACGGAGCTGCTCGCCGGGGTGCTCATGCGGGACGACTGGGGGTACCCGGTGGCCCGTGGAAGGCAGGGTCCTGAGCGCACCKACGTGCCAATCAGGCCCGGCGACGCGGACGCCGCGCGCGACGCCGTCTCGCTCTGCCCGAAACTCGCCCTCAGCCTCCGGGACTCTGCTTCCGGAGGCCCGCAGCGCCGGCGCTAGTCCCCGGCGGGGCCGGTCCGTGTCGGCCCGGCGTACTAGGATGGCACTGTGGCCGGCCTGATCAAACGTGAAGATATCGACGAAGTACGCCAGCGCACCGACATCAAAGAAGTTATCGATGGCTACGTGACGCTCAAGGGCGCCGGGCTGGGGTCCTACAAAGGCCTGTGCCCCTTCCACGACGAGCGCTCACCCTCCTTTACCGTGCGTCCCCAGGTGGGCCGGTACCACTGCTTCGGCTGCGGCGAGGACGGCGACGTCATCTCCTTCGTCCAGAAACTGGACCACATCTCCTTCCACGAGGCCGTGGAAAAGCTGGCCCATCGGATCGGCTTCGAGCTCCACTACGAGGACGGCGGCTCCKGACCCAACCGGGAGGACATCGGCCGGCGCCAGCGGCTGCTGGATGCCCACAAGGTGGMCGACGAGTTCTTCCGGGCCCAGCTGCTGACCCCGGGCGCCGCGGAGGGCCGAAATTTCCTCTACGACCGGGGCTTCGACCGTGCGGCGGCGGAACAGTTCGGGGTGGGGTATGCCCCGCAGGGCTGGGACGCGCTGCTCAAGCACCTGCGCGGCCGCGGCTACACCGACGCCGAACTCAAGCTGACCGGTATGTTTTCCGAGGGCAACCGGGGCATCTACGACCGCTTCCGCGGCCGGCTGATCTGGCCCATCCGGGACATCKCCGGTGACACCATCGGCTTCGGCGCCCGCAAGCTCTACGAGGACGACCAAGGCCCGAAGTACCTGAACACCCCCGAAACCGCGCTCTACAAGAAGTCCCAGGTCCTMTACGGGATMGACCTCGCCAAGCGCAACATCGCCAAGGACCGCCAGCTCGTGGTGGTGGAGGGCTACACCGACGTCATGGCCTGCCATCTGGCCGGCATCCCGACGGCGGTGGCCACGTGCGGCACCGCCTTCGGAACKGACCACATCAAGATCGCCCGCCGGCTGCTGTCCGACGACGGCAGCGGGGGAGAGGTCATCTTCACCTTCGACGGCGACGCCGCCGGGCAGAAGGCGGCGCTGCGCGCCTTCGAAGAGGACCAGCGTTTCGTCGCGCAGACGTTCGTGGCTGTGGAGCCCAGCGGCGCGGACCCGTGCGAGCTCCGTCAGTCCAAKGGCGACTCCGCGGTCCGGGACCTGATCGGAAGCCGCCGCCCCCTGTTCGAGTTCGCCATCCGCGCCACCCTCAAACGGCACAATCTGGACACCGTCGAGGGCCGGATCGCGGCCCTGCGTGAATCAGCGCCCGTGGTGGCGCAGATCCGCGACGCCGGCATCCGGCCGGCTTATGCCCGTGAACTGGCTGGCTGGCTGGGGATGCCCGTCGAGGAGGTCAGCAGGGCCGTCGGTGTGGCGACCAAGCGCGCCGCACAAGGTGCCCCAGCCACTCCGGGCGGCGGCCCGGGCCGCAGCCAGGGCGGCGCTCAGGCCGGCGGACCCAGCACCGGGCATGGTCCGGGGCAGGCGGGAGGCCCGGGCTATGCCGGGTCAGGCCGCGGCTACGCKGGGCCGGGTCCCGGCGTGGCGCCCTTGCCGGCGTCGGCCGTTCTTCCGTCCTTCAACCGGCCCGATCCGCGGGACCCGGTCGCGGCGATGGAGCGTCAGGCCCTCGAGGTCGCGCTCCAGGAACCCGGCATGCTGGAGGGCGAGACGTGGCAGCGTTTCTCCGAGGCACGGTTCTCCACGCCCGCCTATCTCGCCATCCACGAGGCCATCCGCGCCACCGGACTCGGGTCCGCGGGGGATCCGGTGCGCTGGGTGGAGCAGCTGCTGCAGGAGGTTCCCGAGCCGCTGCGGCCGCTCGTGTCCGAACTTGCGGTGGTGCCGTTGCCGGCTAACACGCCCGAGGGCGTCCTGCGCTACTGCAGGGACATCCTGGCCCGCCTCTTTGAGCTCCAGATCACCCGCGTGAAGGCGGAGAAGATGKGGCAGTTGCAGCGCCTGGATGCCTCGGCCGATCCCGAGGAATTCCAGCGGCTGAATCGCGAGCTCATGCAGCTGGAGATGCAGCGGAGATCGTTGCGCTCGGACGCCTGAGGCGCCGATTTCGTTTCCCGGGCTGGTGTTTGCTAGGCTTATACCCGCTTCATTCCTCCTTAGCTCAATTGGCAGAGCATTCGACTGTTAATCGAAGGGTTGCTGGTTCAAGTCCAGCAGGAGGAGCGCGCAGTCCCCGTTCCGGGTTTCCGGGACGGGGACTTTTTTATACCCGGAGGGGGTATTTCGCGGGTTACTTTCATGGGTTCTCCGGTCGATTTCCCTACCGGCAAAACCTTTGCTAATGTCATACCTGCTTCATTCCTCCTTAGCTCAATTGGCAGAGCATTCGACTGTTAATCGAAGGGTTGYTGGTTCAAGTCCAGCAGGAGGAGCGGACAGGTCCCGMGGCCGGTGAAAACCAGCCGCGGGACCTTTTTTATTGGGTTCTTTTCGGGTCCGGTCTCTGGTCCGTTCGGGGACCCGGGTGGCCCGGGGCATACGGTGGCCAGCGGCTTGGGTGGCCCGGGTGACCCGGGGCATACGGTGGCCAGCGGCTTGGGTGGCCCGGGTKACCCGGGGCATACGGTGGCCAGCGGCTTGGGTGGCCGTACTGTTCAGGAGCCGAGCGTTCAGCTGTTCAGAGTGTTCAGTGACGCCGGGCGTGAAGTCTCCCGGGCCTCAGCMAACAGGACTCTCGGACTCTCAGACCTCAGACAAAGTACATTTCCACCTGGAGGAAGCGCTGGGCCTCGGCGACGGCAGCCTCGAACGCTTCTTGCTCGGTGGGGGACTTCCTCGGCTCACGCGGATGCCATTCATGCGGCGCAGAGTGCACCTGGGTGAACCCGCCTCCCGGCGGGGCATAGAAAATACCGAACCGTTGCACGGGCCATTCCGGGGACGTCTCCGGCGCCACCAGGAGGGCGGAGTCGTAGGTCGGGTTGTACCACTGGGCAATCGGGCGGMGCCGGTCTTCGGTGAACAGGCCTGCCGCGTACATGGCCKCCGATTGCGGGCTGGTCTGACTGCACAGGCGATCCMACCACAGGGGCAGGATTCCGGTGTMGCACCGCTGCCACGTGGCGGGGAGGGGCTGAGGTTCCTGCCAATCGGGCATGAAACAACTTTATCTCCCGCCACGGGCGCCGAACAGAGTGCCACTGTGCCCAGTCTTGGGCGCGAAGAATGAGCATGCCCCGTGGGTGCAGCTGCAGCACGAGCGAGCCGTGGGACATGCCCAGTGCTGGCTCTAGTGTGTGGACATAGTGCCCCTATGCCCACTCCCGGGCGCGAAGAATGACCATGTCCCGCGGGTGGGGCTTAAAGGATGGGCATGTCCAGCACGGTGAGYGCGAAAAATGAACATGTCCTGCAGGGTGGGCACGAAGGATGAGCATGCCCCCGGGCGGGCACGAAAAATTGGCATGTCCCTCGGGTAGGTCTGTAGCGCGGGGTGGCCTGGGGACATGCTCAGTGCTGGCCCTGGCGCGCGGACATAGTGCCCCTATGTCCACTCCCGGGTAGGAAGAATGGACATGTCCCAAGGAGTGGGCGTGAAGGATGGGCATGACCCGCGGGTGGGGCTTCAAGGAAGGACATGTCCCGCACGGTGGGCGCGAAAAATGGGCATGTCCCCCCTGGCGCAGGCGCGGGCCTACTGGATCGGCGGCACCGTGCTGGGCCGCACGATCAGCCACAGGGCTGCGGCGGCCATCAGGATGCAGGCGGCCTGGACGGCGCCCATGGGGGTTGCGGAGCTGACGCCGAGCCAGCCGACCACCGGGGAGATCAGGCCGGCCATCATGAATGTCGCCGCACCAAGCAAGGAGGCGGCTGTTCCGGCCTGGGCGCCATGTTTGGCCAGTGCCAGCACCTGCACGGTGGGGAAGGTGAAACCGGCACCGAGTATGTAGAACCAAAGGGGCACCAGGACGCCCCACAGGCCGAAGCCCAGCTGGTCGAAGATGACAATCAGCACGGCCATTAGGAACATCCAGGCCGTGGAGCAGGCCAGGATCCATTGCGGCGGCACCCGCCTGACGATCCTCGCGCTGGTCTGGACGCCGGCCACGATGCCGAGGGAGTTGATGCCGAAGAGTAGCCCGTACTGCTGGGGCGTGAAGCCGTAGACATTCTGGAACAGGAACGGCGACGCGGACAGATAGGTGAAGAGGCCCGCGAAGTTCATGCCGCCCACCAGGAGCAGGCCCACGAAGATCCGGTCGGAGAACAGCACTTTGTAGCGCTGGCGCGCGGTCAGCCCGGTCTTTCCGCGCAGCTCCGGCGGCAGAGTTTCGCGGATCACGAACAAAGCCGCGATGATCACGCACGTTCCATAGGCCGCCAGGAACAAGAAGATGCCGGGCCACGGMATTAGCAACAGCAGCTGTGAGCCGATGACCGGGGCGAGGATCGGGGCCAGGCCGTTGACGAGGGCCATGCGCGAAAACATCCGAACCATCGCGTAGCCGCTGAACAGGTCGCGGACCATGGCCATGGCCACAACGCCGCCGCCTGCGGCCCCGACGCCCATGAGCACACGGAAGAGACCCAGCGTGGCGATATCCGTCGACTGGGCGGCGCCCAGGGAAGCTGTGATGTGCACCGCCGTCGCCAGAATCAGCGGCATGCGCCTGCCGAACTTATCGCTCAGCGGCCCCACCACCAGCTGTCCCAGCGCGAACCCTATGGTGGTGCCGGTCAGCGTCAGCTGCACGGCCGCCGCGGAAACACCAAKGTTCTCCTCCAAAGCCGGAAACGCGGGCAGATAGAGGTCCACCGTGAACGGCCCAAGGGCAGTCAAAGCGCCCAGCGTCAGGATGTAGAGAAATTTACGACGGCGGCTCAGGGAATCACCGGGATTGGGGGGTGTGCTCACAGAGGTCCATCCTAGGGCCCGCCAAGACGGCCGGCGGGTGGTTGCGCGGGCGCGCCACACCTTGCCCGAAAAGGCCCCCCAAGAGCCGAAATGATAGTTTTGACCCCGGGGTCTGTGCGAAGCTGTCCAGACCCGGCAAGCCCGCGGGAGCGGAACGACGGATGGCACCAGTTAGGCAGGACCGATGAGCGGACGTCACAGCGGCGGGACGGGCGGCGGGCTGCGCATTTCCGCGCTGCCGAACACCCTGAAGATGATCTTCAAACTCGCGCCCCGGCAGCTCAATGACGAGATTGCTCTGGCCAAGGCCGAAATCAAGCGCAAGGGGATCCAGCTCGGCGTTGCCGGCGCCTTCTTGGCCGTCGCCCTGATCTTTGTCGCGCTCCTGGTGATCGGACTGGTCGTTGCCGCCATCATGGGCCTGGCCACCATCATGCCGGCCTGGCTTGCCGCACTGCTGGTCTGCGCTTTCTTCCTGATCATTGCCGCGATCGGGGCGCTCATCGGCGTCAACAAGTTCAAGGCCGCCATGCCGCTCGTCCCCGAGGACACACTCCGGGGACTCAAGTACGATCTYGGCATCGCCAAGGAAGGCTCAGCCTTCGACGCGGCCGTCCTTGACCCGAACTCGGAACAGTACAAGGCTGCAAAGGCCGCCAAGGAAGCCGCTGCCGCCAAGGCGAAGGCCGAGAAGGAAGCCAAGGCTGCCGCCAAGCCGGACTTCGGMCCTGCCCCCACCGAGGCCGAACTCCGACGCCGGCTGGATCAGCGCCGCACGCATCTCACCGGCGTGCGGGACGAACTCGGCCGGGAACTCGACGTCAAGACCCAGGCCCAGGGGCTGCTGGCCGCCACCCAGGCGCGGCTGCAGGAAAGCAAAGAGCAGCTCGAGGACAAAATCGCGGGCTTTCGCGCGGCCCGTGCCTCAGCCCGTTCCTCGGCGGGAGCGCCGGCCACACCCGGCGACGGGCAGAGCCTGGCCGGCCAGATCAAACAGCGCTGGAAGCCCCTCGCGGTGCTGGCAGCGTCGGGGGCCGCACTAGCTGTCCTCGTGCGCAAGCTGCTCAAGGGCTAGGCAGTTCCCTGAACCCACACGCCAAACCGTTGCCGTCCACGGAAAGGGGGAATCGATGAAATTMATCGGCGCTGGTGCCCGCCCCGGGCAGCCCCTCGTCCACGGCGACGCGGTCTTCACGGTTCCCAATATCCTGACCGTGGTGCGCTTCTTGGGTGTTCCCCTCTTCATTTGGCTCGTCCTCGCGGAGCAGGAGTACGGCTACGCTGCCCTCGTKCTCGCTGTTATGGCCAGCACCGACTGGGTGGACGGCTACATTGCCCGCCGCTTCAATCAGATGTCCAACCTTGGCCGGGTCATGGACCCCATTGCCGACAGGCTGTCGCTGATCGCCGTCGCCGTGACTCTCGTGATCGCCGGCGTCGTCCAGTGGTGGTATCTTGCCGCGTTGCTGGTCCCGGATGCGATCCTGCTGGCCCTGTCACTGTTCTACTTCCATGGCCACCCGGACCTGCCCGTGAGCCGCATCGGGAAGATCCGCACGGGTCTGCTGCTGGTGGGCACGCCGCTGCTGGTGCTGTCCAAACTCCCGGTGCCGGCGGCCGAGGTTTACGCCACGGTCGCCTGGATCTTCCTTGGCCTCGGACTGGTGGGGCACTGGATCGCGGCCTACAACTACGTCTGGGCCATCATCGGCAAGGGCAGGGAACTGCGGACGCACGACGGCGGCTCCGACTGATGGTCTGGCTTGCGGTTTTGCTTGCGGTACTTGGCGCCTTCTGCCTGGCCTTCGGTGCCCAGCGCCAGGGGAGCGCGGTCAAGGCCGACACCGGCGGCCTGGCGCTGAGCACCCATGGGCTGCTGCGGCTTGTGCGGAATCCGCGCTGGGTCTTTGGGTTTCTGCTGCTCTGCGTCGGGATGGCGATGAACGCCGTCGCCCTCGTCATGGCACCCTTGACGGTGGTGCAGCCGATCGGCGCGATCGCCCTGGTCATCACCACCGTGGTCAATACCAAGGACCAGGGCCTGAGCATGAACCGGGCCACCATCGTTGCCATCTCGGCCTGCGTGACCGGCTCAGCAATGTTCGTGGTGCTGGCCGTCAACGTGACTCAGGAAAACCACAATGTCAGTAGCGAGGACGAGTTGACCATTGTCCTGCTCCTGGCCCTGGCGGTGGGGCTCTTCGGCACGCTCGCCCTCCTGTTCAAGCACCGCATGAGCGCGTTCGTCTACATCCTGGGCGCAGGGGTTCTCTTCGGCTTCGTGGCGGTCCTGACCCGCATCATCGGCAGGCATCTGCTGGACCCGAACGGACTGTTCCTGCTGAATGTGCCGTGGTACAGCCTTGTGGCGATCGTTGCTGCCGGCGTTCTGGGATCRTGGTTTGTRCAGAACGCCTATTCCGGCGGACCGCCGGACCTCGTGATCGCCGGGTTGACCGTGATCGACCCCATTGTGGGCATCGCGATCKGCATCGTCATTCTGGGAGAACTGCGTCCCGACGTCCAACCCGTTATGGCCATTGCCATGGGGACAGCGGCATCCCTTGCTATCGTGGGAGTAATAGCCCTTTCCAGGCACCACCCGGAAGTCACCAAGCGCAAGAAGGACGCGCGGAAGGCTGCGGGCAGGTCCTAGGGCGTCCGTCCAGACTTCGGCTACAGGCCCGGTGCGCCTGCACCGACCGCCAGCCGGCCACCTTTGATCCAGCTGCCCGCCAGCGACCACCAGGAGCTCTTCACGTGACCATGTCCGACAACCAGCCTCCGCTGACCATCCTGATTGCCGCTGACACGTACCCGCCCCACGTCAACGGGGCCGCCCAGTTCGGCTACCGTCTCGCTAAGGGGATGACAGCCCGCGGACACAATGTGCACGTACTGGCGTGCCGCCCGGGCAAGGGCCCGAGCTTCACCGAGTTCAGCGAAGAGGCCACCGTGCACCGCCTGCGCTCCCACTCCGTGCCGACGCACGAGTACTTCCGGATCACCTTCCCCTGGGAGATCAAGAAGGAAATCGCGCTCTTGTTCGACCGCATTCAACCGGACGTGGTGCACATCCAGAGCCATTACATGATCGGCGAGCACGTCCTGTACGAGGCCGTGAAGCGCGGCATCCGCGTGGTGGCGACGAACCACTTCATGCCGGAAAACCTGAACCCGTTCCTGCMGTTCCCGCAGTGGTTCAAGGACATCATCGGCCGGATCTCCTGGCGGGACATGGGCAAGGTCATGAGCCAGGCTGACGTCGTGACCACGCCCACACCGCTCGCTGCCAGGGCCATGCACCAGCACGCCTTCCTCCGCAAGGTCCTGCCCCTCTCCAACGGCATCGACGCCGCCGCCTATGAGCTGCGTCCCGACGAAACCCTCGAACGCCACGCCAGCCCCACCGTGCTTTTCGTCGGCCGGCTGGCCGAGGAAAAGCACGTGGACGTGCTGATCGACGCCGTCGCCAAGACGCCCAAAGACCTGGACATCCATCTGGAAATCGTCGGCGGCGGCGAAGTCCGCCCGGCCCTCGAAGCCCAGGTCGCCCGACTCGGGCTGACAGACCGGGTCAAGTTCCTCGGCCTGGCCAGCGACGCCGAACTCCGCGAGGCGTAYATCGCGGCCGATGTGTTCTGCATGCCCGGCACGGCGGAACTTCAGTCCCTCGTGACCCTGGAAGCGATGTCGGCGTCTACCCCCGTCCTGCTGGCCGACGCCATGGCGCTGCCGCACTTGGTGCGCGAAGGCGAGAACGGCTACCTCTTTACCCCCAACGACAGCGATGATCTCGCCGCCAAGCTGGCGCGCGTGCTCTCGCTGCCCGAKGACCAGCTTGAGGCCATGGGGAAGATCAGCCGCGAAATGGTAGAGAGCCACGGCATCGAGCGGACGCTGCAAACGTTCGAAGACATCTACCGGGGCGCCAGCTACGACGACCTGGTCGTCTAGGAGACTGCATCCGGCTCTGGCGGTGCCCCGTCTGACCGTCTCCTCCGTCCAGTTGTGTCCTCCGGCCTCGTCCCGCTCTAGCTGCGTCCCGTCCGGGCGMAGGCGGGTCCAGCCGGCGGAGACATCGGGTCCGTGGCCGGCAGCAACGCCGGGCATCGGCCGCCGGCCGCGGTGGCGGCCTGCACGTGGGTTGCGTCTACTATTGCTAGAGTGTTTTTGCCCGGAAGCAGTCCGGCCCCCACGGGTCTGGCCTGGCTCCGGGCGCAAGGGGCTATAGCTCAGCTGGTTAGAGCGCGGGACTCATAATCCTAAGGTCCTCGGTTCAAGTCCGAGTAGCCCTACATTTGTGCGGATACCTCCTCTCCGGGTCCGTACCCAAGGGAGCCGTGGCTGACGTCCGACGTCGGCCACGGCTCCCTTTGCGTGTCGCCGTCGCTTGCAGCGGTCCCCGAACTGCGGTAAGTTACTGGTGAGTAACATAGCGCAGGCGCGAAGCCCGTGTCCTTTTGGTCGCTGCTGATCACGAGTGAAGGAACATCATGTCCAAAGCTGCAATCGACATCCACAACCTGCCCTACGCCGACGGTGACTTCTTCGCGTTCGAGCAGCTTCTCAGCGCCAAGGAGCGGGACAGGCTGGCCGAAGTGCGCGAGTTCCTCGCCCGCGAGGTCAAGCCGATCGCCGTCGATTGCTGGAACCGCGCCGAGTTCCCCATGGACCTGATCCCGAAGCTCGCCGAAATCGACCTCGTCAGTCCGGTCAAACGGCAGGGCTACTCGAACCTCTTCGCGGGAATCCTGCATGCCGAGGCCACCCGCGCGGACACGTCGATCGCGACGTTCATGGGCGTCCATGACGGGCTGTTCACCGGCTCCATCGAAGCCCTTGCCTCGCAGGAACAGCAGGATGCGTGGCTTCCGGACATCTACTCCCTCAAGAAGATCGGTGCCTTCGGCCTGACCGAGCCGCTCGGCGGCTCCGACGTCGCCGGCGGTACTCGCACCACGGCGCGGCGCGACGGGGGGAACTGGATCCTCAATGGAGCCAAGCGCTGGATCGGCAACGCCACCTTCTCCGATTGGGTGGTCATCTACGCCCGGGACGTCGACGACAACCAGGTCAAGGGTTTCCTTGTTGACACCAAGACCKAGGGGTATCGCGCCACGAAGATCGAGAACAAGATCTCGCTGCGCACGGTTCAGAACGCCGACATCACCCTCGACAACGTKGTGGTGCCGGACTTCTTCAAACTCGCCAATGCCAACAGCTTCCGCGACACCAACAAAGTCCTCAAGGTCACCCGCCTCTCAGTGGCCTGGCAGGCGGTGGGGCAGCAGCTCGCGGCCTTCGACGTCGCCCGGCGCTACGCCGTAGAGCGCACCCAGTTCGGCCGCCCGATTGCCTCCTTCCAGCTGATCCAGAACCAGCTCGTGCAGATCCTTGGCAATGCCGTCAGCTCCATGGGAATGATGGTCCGGCTTTCCCAGCTGGAGGACGCCGGCGAGGCCAAAGACGAGCAGTCCGCACTGGCCAAGGCGTTCACCACCGCGCGCATGCGTGAAAGTGTGGCCCTGGGCCGGAGCATCCTCGGCGGCAACGKAATCGTGACCGACTTCGAGATGGCGAAAGTGTTTGCCGACGCCGAGGCGATTTACTCGTATGAAGGTACGCACGAAATCAATACCCTCGTGACCGGCCGCGCGATTACCGGAATTTCCGCGATCGTCTAAGGCGCCCCGGCTCGGCGCCGGCACKGGGCAAGCGGCACGGTGCAACCGGCATCGGGCACCCTGCACCGAACAACCGGCGCCCGCCCGCCGGTCCCTCACCCGGGGCCGGTCGCCAGGGGCGGGAGCAGGACTGACGGCCTCAGATCCATTACGAACTCCAGCGGGTTCACGTAGTCTTCGCCTCGGCGGACGCCCCAATGGAGGCAGGGCGGCGCAGGACCGCAGTGGCCGATCTGCACGCGGCCCAGGATGTCGCCCCTTGCCACTGCGGCCCCCGCCCTCAGGGCGCTGGCTACCGGTTCGAAACTGCTGCGCAGCCCGTTGCCGTGATCGATGGTGATGAGCGGCCGGTCCACCACGACTCCGACAAAGCTCACCGTCCCGGCCTCCGGTGAGAACAGCGGGGCACCGTCGTATGCCGCCTCAATATCGACACCGCGGTGACCGCTGAGCCACGGCTTTGCCGGGGGATCGAAACCGCGCAGAACCGCCGGCCGCGGACTKAGCGGCCAGTCCCAGGTGGGTGCCGGGACAGGCGGTGCCCCCGGGGAGCCCCGGACGCTGGATATCGAAACCTCGGGACCGGCRTCGACCGACCCGGCGGTGACGAAAGCCTCGGGTGCAGGGCGCTGGGGGACCGGAACTGTGGGCACGGCGGGCAGTGCCAGGAGCAGTGCCGTCAGGCCGACGGGGATCTTCATGCCTCCAGCTTGACGCGGCAGCTCGCCGGGCGGAATCGTCCTCGGCTGCTATGTGGAAAAGCCCCTGCGTCGCCCGGGCAGCGGTTGGCGGGCGCCGGGCGGGGGCTTAGGCCGCCGGTGCCCATCTATCCCGAGGCGGTGCCCATCGGCCCCCGGCCCGGCGCCCGGTCCAGGGAGCGACCGCACGTTCCGCGGTCCACGCCCCGACCCGGCGCCCACCTGTCCCCGTTCCGAGTCCCGAGCAGTCCCCGCTCCGACCCCCGGATCCCGGCCCCGCTGCCCGGCAAAAGCGGTCCTTCGGGGCGGGGCTGCTGTAGTACACTTGGTGGAGCAGTTTGCTGTGCCCCCACGCTTGGGATGATCACCGCGATAGTSACTGCGACAGTCACCGTGTTAGGCATAGTGATGGTCGTCGCGGCCGTCGTGATTGTTCAAGCCGGCACGCCTCATTCAGGGGTGCGGGRGAGCAGCAGCTGACTACGCGTATCCAGCCCTCCTCAAAAGAAGCCTCAAACTTCCGCTGCGGAGGACTGCGCCTCCTGCGGTCCGTTCCCTCCGGCACGGATGGGAAGCGCAGTGGATGCCAGGAGCAACGCYCGTCCCGGGTGATTGCTAAATAACCGTCAACTATGGGCAGGGTAAGAGAGCCATGGGCTCTCTCATGAATGACCTGCCGGAAGGAGCGTCGGCATGCCCGTCGTAACTATGCGCCAGCTGCTTGACAGCGGCGTCCACTTTGGACACCAGACCCGCCGTTGGAACCCGAAGATGAAGCGCTTCATCTTCACGGAGCGCAACGGTATCTACATCATCGACCTGCAGCAGTCGCTGTCCTACATCGACCGTGCCTACGAGTTCGTGAAGGCCACCGTTGCACACGGCGGCACCGTCCTCTTCGTCGGCACCAAGAAGCAGGCGCAGGAATCCATCGCCGAGCAGKCCACCCGCGTTGGCCAGCCGTACGTCAACCAGCGTTGGCTCGGCGGTATGCTCACCAACTTCCAGACCGTCTCCAAGCGCATCCAGCGCATGAAGGAACTGKAAGAGATCGACTTCGACGACGTCGCCGGTTCCGCATACACCAAGAAGGAACTGCTGCTCCTTCGCCGCGAACTCACCAAGCTGGAAACCAACCTCGGTGGTATCCGCAACCTGACCAAGGCGCCCTCCGCGCTGTKGATCGTTGACACCAAGAAGGAACACCTTGCTGTCGACGAAGCCAAGAAGCTGAACATCCCGGTTGTGGCCATCCTGGACACCAACTGCGATCCCGACGAAGTCGACTTCCCGATCCCGGGTAACGACGACGCCATCCGCTCCGTCAACCTGCTGACCCGCGTTGTCGCCGACGCCGTTGCTGAGGGCCTCATCGCCCGTAACCAGCGCGCCACCGGCACCACGGAAGCTCCGGAAGAGCCGCTGGCCGAGTGGGAGCGCGAACTCCTCGAGGGCAACAAGGCTGAAGCTGCTGCAGCGYCCGCCGCTGAAGAAGCACCGGCTGCTGAAGAAGCTCCGGCTGCAGAGGCTGCTCCGGCCGCCGAAGAAGCACCGGCTGCTGACGAAGCCAAGTAGGCAGACAAGTAAATCTGGATCTCCCCTCACGCTGCATGCAGCTGCCTGCGGCGCAGGGGGTACCGACAGGATGGCCGCTCACTCGGTGAGCAGCCGTCCTGTCGGTCCGTACACCACATAAATTTCTAGACAGAGGGGTTCACATGGCGAACTACACTGCCGCTGATATCAAGGCTCTGCGCGAGCGCACCGGCGCCGGCATGATGGATGTCAAGAAGGCTCTTGACGAAGCCAACGGTGACGCCGAAAAGGCCATCGAAATCATCCGCATCAAGGGCCTCAAGGGCGCCACCAAGCGCGAAGGCCGCTCCACTGCTGAAGGCMTGGTTGCTGCCAAGGTCGCCAACGGCGTCGGCGTGATGATCGAAGTCAACTGCGAGACCGACTTCGTCGCCAAGGCTGACAAGTTCATCCAGCTGGCCGACAAGGTCCTGGCCGTGGCTGTCGAGTCCGGCGCTGCCGACCTCGAGACCCTGCTGGCCAGCGAGGTTGACGGCAAGCCGCTGTCCGAGGTCGTCATCGAAGAGGGCGCCGTTCTGGGCGAAAAGGTTGTTGTCCGCCKCCTCTCCCGCATCGAGGGCGCTACGGTCGACGCTTACCTGCACAAGACCTCCAAGGACCTCCCGGCCCAGGTCGGCGTCCTGTTCGCTGTTGACGGTGAAGGCGAAGCAGCTGCCACGGCAGCCCACGACGTTGCCGTCCACATCGCCGCCATGTCTCCGAACTACCTCACCCGTGAGGACGTTCCGGCCGAGCTCGTCGAGTCCGAGCGCCGCATCGCCGAGGAAACCGCAAAGGCCGAGGGCAAGCCCGAAGCTGCGATGACCAAGATCGTCGAAGGCCGCGTTACCGGCTTCTACAAGGGCGAGGTCCTCGTTGACCAGGCATTCGCCAAGGATGCCAAGAAGTCCGTCGCCCAGGTCCTCGAAGAGGCCGGCGTCAAGGGAACCGCCTTCACGCGCTTCCGCGTCGGCTCCTAGCCAGACAACAGTCAGGCACTGGTCAGACATACGTCGGACAATAGCCAGACATGCTAAGGGGGTGGTCACCACGGTGGCCACCCCTTTTGCATGCATGCACGAGGTACCCGTTTCGGCCACAGCCGGAATGCCGCCTTGGGCCCCCAGCACGATAACCTAACTCAGAGTTCACCAACGGGAAGGCACCATGGAAACCGTCACCACTTCAGCCMAGCCAAAGAAGAACAGGCGCCGCGTCCTCTTGAAGCTCTCCGGCGAGGTCTTCGGCGGCGGGAAACTGGGCGTTGACCCGGACACCGTCCGTGGCGTGGCCAAGCAGATCGCGGCCGCTGTTCCCGACGTCGAGGTCGCGATCGTCGTCGGCGGAGGCAACTTCTTCCGCGGCGCCGAACTGTCCCAGAGCGGCATGGACCGTTCCCGCGCCGACTACATGGGCATGCTGGGAACTGTCATGAACTGCCTCGCGCTCCAGKACTTCCTGGAACAGGCCGGGGTGGAAACGCGCGTGCAGAGCGCCATCACCATGGGCCAGGTCGCCGAGGCCTACATTCCCCGCCGCGCCATCCGCCACATGGAAAAGGGCCGGGTTGTCATTTTCGGCGCCGGCGCCGGCCTGCCCTACTTCTCTACGGACACCGTGGCGGCCCAGCGCGCCATGGAGGTCCACGCCGACGTCGTCCTGATGGCCAAGAGCGGCGTCGACGGCGTCTACACCGCCGACCCCAAGAAGGACCCGACGGCGGAGAAGCTCCACCGCCTCAGCTACGACGACGCTCTGCGCCGTGATATCCGGGTCATGGACCAGACCGCGATGACCATGTGCAAGGACAACAACCTCACGATGGTGGTCTTCGGCATGGAAGGCGAGGGCAACGTCACCCGCGCCATCCGCGGCGAAGACCTGGGCACCGTCGTCACCCCCTAGCAACGGCTAGGATGTTTTMAGGACCTTTCCGCTGCCAGGCGGAAAACACAGGCGCCAGGCGGAATGCACAGGCGCACAAGAAAACGTGCCGCGCCCCGGCCGCCGGGACGCACCAATTTCTGAGGAGAGACCGTGATCGAAGAAACCTTGCTCGAAGCCGGGGACAAGATGGACAAGGCAGTTGAGGTAGCCAAGGAAGACTTCGCCTCGATCCGGACCGGCCGCGCAACGCCTGGCCTGTACAACAAGGTCATCGTCGAGTACTACGGCACCCCGACGCCGCTGCAGCAGCTGGCCTCCTTCGCGGTCCCGGATGCCCGCACCATMCTCGTCACCCCGTACGACAAGACGGCCCTGCGTGACATCGAGCGCGCCCTGAGCGACTCTGAGGTGGGCGCCAACCCCTCCAACGACGGCAATGTCATCCGGATCACCATTCCGGAGCTGACCAGCGAACGGCGCAAGGAATACGTCAAGATCGTCAAGTCCAAGGGCGAGGACGCGAAGGTGTCCATCCGCAACATCCGCCGCAAGGCCAAGGAAACGCTGGACCGGCTCGTCAAGGACGGCGAAGCCGGCGAAGACGAGGGCGCCMGCGGCGAGAAGGAACTGGACGCCATGACCAAGGMGCACGTGGACGGGATTGACGAGCTGCTCAAGCGCAAGGAAGCTGAGCTGCTCGAGGTCTGATGAATCAGGCACAGKAGGCCTCCGGGCCGCGCGCCCGGAGGCGGGRGAAACCACGYGAAAACCCGACGCCCAAGGCGGGCCGGAACCTGCCCGCCGCTACCGTGGTGGGCGTTGGCATGCTCGTGTGTGTCCTGGGCGGACTGCTTTTCCTCCCGCTGGGMTTTGTCCTGATCACCATGACCTTCGCGATCTTCGGCGTCTGGGAAGTCTTCCGCGCCCTGGAAGCCGCCGGCACCCGCGTGCCGATCGTCCCGGTGATGGTCGGCACGGTGGCCATGCCCATCGCCGCCTACTTTGGCGGCCTCGAGAGCCTGCTGTTTGCCATGCTGGCTAGCAGCGTGGCAGTGCTGTTGTGGCGGACCCTTGAGGGCGCGGCCGGATCGGCGCGCAGCATCTTCGCCGGGGTCTTCACCCTGTCCTGGGTGCCGTTCATGATCAGCTTCGCGGCTCTGCTGCTGCACACTCCCGACGGCGAGACACCGGTCGGGCTCTGGCCTGGCGGTGTGATCCCGCCGGGCGCCTGGCAGATCGCGACGCTGCTGCTCCTCGTGGTTGCCAATGACACCTTCGGCTACCTCGTGGGCGCCTCCCTGGGCAAGCATCCGATGGCTCCCAAGATCAGCCCCAAGAAGACCTGGGAAGGCTTCKCGGGGTCGATCGCGGGAGCGGTGATCATCGGCGTGCTCGCCACGGTCTTCGTACTGGGCAAGCCGTGGTGGGTCGGCGTCGTGCTTGCCGTGGGCATGGTGGCCGCCGCCACCGCCGGCGACCTCGCCGAATCCATGGTCAAGCGCGAGCTCGGCATTAAGGACATGAGCAGCATTCTTCCCGGCCACGGAGGCGTCATGGACCGCCTGGACTCKATCGTTTTCGCCTCCCCGGCAGCGTTCATTCTCTTCTCCGCCGTCGCTGGCGCATAGGCGCATCCCGGACCAGCCCTTCCGGCCCCTAGAATGGTGCCGAGCAAACCAGCCGAACGGCATCGAAGGAACAAAGTAACAGTGGACATTCAACGGCAGATTCCTGCGTCTTTTGACCGCGTGCAGCGGAACCAGTACGGCTATAACGCCAAGCAGGTCGACGATTTCCTGCAGCGCGCACGGGTGTCGTTCGAAGCTCCGACGTCGGCCGCACGCGCCATCAAGAGCGCCGACGTCCGCGCTGTCTCMTTCGACCCCGTGAAGGGCGGCTACGCCGCCTCCGGTGTGGATGCCGCGCTGGACCGGCTCGAGGACGCCCTCGCCCGGCTGGAGCGCGATGAGCTGGTGGCCGAACGCGGCGAGGAAGCCTGGCTGCGCGAAATCGGCCGGCTCGCGGGGGTCCTGCGCGGGCGCCTGCACCGCCCGGACGGCCAGCGGTTCCGGCGTCCGTCCAAGCCCAAGGCCCGCAGCTACAACACCACCGACGTTGATGACCTCTGCCACGAGCTGATCGGCTACCTCGAGGAGGACCAGCCGCTGAGCGTGGACAACGTCCGGCGTGCGGTGTTCCGTCCCGCCGTGGGCCGGGACGGCTATGAGGAAAGCCAGGTGGACGCGTTCCTGGAACGCGCCGTCGAGCTCATGGCCGCCATCGACTAATCCGCCCGATGGCCCGACGTCGGGTCAGCGTTCCGTCGCGAGCGGCCGTTCCGGGGTGTGCAGCCGCGTCATGACGCGTGTCATGGTCCGGGGCACCCGGCCCTGCGTTGCCCGCGACACCAGCACCATCACGGCGAACGCGACCGGGACCGTCCAGGCGGCGGGCTGCGCCAGCCACGACGGCGTCGCCGMTACGCCCAGCACCGAACCGGCCACCATCGCGCTGCCGCAGAACACCCCGCCCGTCACCATGCCCGCGATCGCCCCGGCATCCGTCAGCCCCCGCCACCAGATGCCCAGCAGCAGGACCGGGCAGATTGTCGAGGCGGTAAAGGCAAACACCAGACCCACACTGCCGGCCAGCGCCATCGATTCGGTCATCGACGCGATCCCGAGCGGGACCAGCGCAGAGATGAGTGCGGCCAGCCGGAAGCCCCGCACACTGCMGCCAAACACGTCCTGGCTGATCACGCCCGCCAGCGAGACCACCAGGCCCGACGTCGTCGACAGGAACGCGGCAAACGCCCCGGCCACCACCAGCGCCGACAACAGGTCGCCGGCCATCCCGCCAACCACCCGGCCCGGCAGCAGGAGCACCAAGGCATCGGCCTGGCCGCTTTCGGCGAGGTCGGGGGCCACGACGCGGCCGATCATGCCGTAGGCCGTCGGGAGCAGGTAGAACACCGAGAGCAGACCCAGGACAATCAGGGTGGTCCGGCGCGCTGACTGCCCGTCCGGATTCGTGTAGAACCGGACCAGTACGTGCGGCAGCCCGAGGGTTCCAAAAAGCAAGGCCACGAGCAGCGAAATGATCTGATACGGGCCCGCAGGGGCCAGTGCCGACGGATTCACGGCGGGGGGTGCCGCGGGGGCGGTAGGGCCCGTGGCGCCCCCCAGCACCAACAGGATGAACACGATGGGCACCGCCAGCGCGGTCAGCTTGAGCCAGTACTGGAAGGCCTGGACAAACGTGACGGAACGCATCCCGCCCGCCACCACAGTGATGCAGACGACGGCGACCACCGCCACGGGTCCCACCCACGCCGGCAGGCCCGTGGTGATCCGGATGGCCAGGGCCGCGCCGTGCAGCTGCGGGACGATGTAGAGCCATCCGACCACCACCACCACCAGGCTTGTGACCCGGCGGACAGCACTCGAATCAAGACGCGCCTCGGTGAAATCCGGAATCGTGTAGGCGCCCGAGCGGCGCAGGGGAGCGGCGACGAACAAGAGCAGCATCAGGTACCCGGCCGTGTAGCCCACCGGATACCAGAGGGCATCGGTGCCGGAAAGCAGGATGAGCCCGGCGACACCGAGGAAGCTCGCGGCCGAGAGGTACTCCCCGCCGATCGCCGAGGCGTTCCACCACGGCTTGACCGTCCGGGACGCGACGTAGAAGTCCCCGGTGGTGCGCGAGATTTTCAATCCGTAGAAACCGACAACGGCGGTGGCGAGCGTGACAGCGGCGAAGGCGGCCACTCCGACGACGGGGTTCACGTTCCGCCCGCCCGTCCCGGCAGGTGCCCCGCCGCCCGGCCGGTCGCCTGCCCCGTCACCGGCCCCCTCATGCGTCCGGTCATGCGTGCCGTCACTTGTCGCCGGCGAGGTCGCGGTAGCGGGCCTCGTTCCTGGCAGCCGTCCGCACGTACAACCAGGCGCTCAGACCGATCACAGGATAGATCCCGGCGCCMAGCAGGACCCAGTCAAAGGGAAGGCCGGCAATGGTGGAGTCCRCCAGGCCCGGGACCAGCCCCAGCATGAGCGGAAAGGCCAGCAGGATCAGCAGGAAGCCCAGGGCCACCACGAGCGCCAGCCGGAGCTGGGACCGGATGAGCGAACGGACAAACAGCTGCCCGGCGTCGGACTCTTCCGCCGCTTCGCGCAACGCCGCGGCGGAGCGCCCGCTGGTCAGGAGGGCGGTCGGCGTAAGGCTGCGGGGCGCCGTGACCCGGACCCGGGTCATGCCTGCGGCCGGATGCGGGTTGCCTCAAGCTTTTCCCGGACGGACGGCAGATGCCGGCGGCTGATGGGAAGCTCGGCGCCGGCCACGGTGACGCTGGGCCGCGCGGCGGCGAGCTTCATGTGGMCGACATGGCTCAGTGCGATCAGGTAGGAGCGGTGGATGCGCAGGAACCCGGCGTCGGCCCACTGCTGCTCGAGGTCGGCCAGCGGAACACGGATGAGGTAGCTCGCGTCCGCTGTGTGMAGCCGGGCGTAGTCGCCCTGCGCCTGGACGTACGTGACGTCCTCCCGCCGGATCATCTTGGTGGTTCCGCCCAGGTCCACGGTGATCATTTCCGGCGCCGGGGCGCCGTCCTTGAGCAGTTCGCTGATGCGTCCGATCGACTTCGCCAGCCGCTCGGCGCGTACGGGCTTGAGCAGATAGTCCACGGCCGCGAGCTCGAATGCCTCCAGCGCGCAGTCCTCGTCGGCGGTCACGAAGACGACGGCGGGCGGACGGGGGCTGCGGGAAATGGCCCGGGCAATATCCAGGCCGGACAGCGCCGGCATGTGGATGTCGAGGAAGACGGCGTCGACGTCTTCGGCCGCCAGCGCACGCAAGGCTTCGGCGCCCGAGGAGGCCCGGTGKATGGCGCCGATCCGGTCATCCTTGCCGAGCAGGAAGGCCAGTTCCTCAACGGCGGGGAGCTCGTCGTCGGCGACGAGGACGTTAATCATGGCAATAGCCTACTGCCGCAGGCATTTCCGAGAGCCTGGGGCCGCCGGCATCAGGCGTCGTGGCGGGGCTGGGACTTGGGCACGCGCATCGTGATCAGCGTCCCTTCGCCGGGCGCCGTCTCGATCACCAGGCCGTTGTCGTCCCCGTACACCTGCCGCAAGCGGGCGTCGACATTGCGCAGGCCCACGTGATCGCCGTCGCTGTGTCCGGCAAGAACGGACCGCAGTTGTTCCGGGTCCATGCCCACGCCGTCGTCCTCGATCGTCACTTCGGCGAACGCGCCGGAGTCGTTCGCCGTGATGGAAATATGGCCCGGGCCCTCTTTGGCTTCAAGGCCGTGCCGGACCGCGTTTTCGACGAGCGGCTGCAGGCTAAGGAAGSGGATCACGGTGCTGAGGACCTCCGGAGCGATCCGCAGGCTTACCTGGACGCGGTCCCCGAAGCGCGCCCGCTCCAGGAGCAGATAGCGGTCGATGCAGCGCAGCTCCTCGGCCAGGGTGGTGAAGTCGCCGTGGCGTCGGAAGGAGTAGCGGGTGAAATCGGCGAATTCCACCACGAGCTCCCGCGCACGTTCGGGGTCCGTGTTGATGAAGGACGCGATCGCGTTGAGCGAGTTGTAGATGAAGTGCGGGCTGATCTGGGCGCGGAGGGCACGGACCTCGGCCTCCATCAGGAGGGTCCGGGAGGCGTCGAGTTCGGCCAGTTCCACCTGGGTGGCCACCCAGTCGGCCACCTCGCCAGTGGCGCGGACGAGTCCGGCGCCGGCGGCCGGCGCGAAGGCGGCCACGACCCCCACCACCCGGGCGCCGGTCTTGATCGGGGCGATCACGACGGCGCGCTCCACCTCCGGAGCCAGCGTCCCGCCGCCGGCGGCCAGCAACTGGAGTTCACCCGCCGGAATGACAGCGAGGTGGCCGCCGTCGAGCACCTTTGACGCGAGYCCCATCAGGGACKGCCTGAGTTCCTCGCCGGCTCCGTCCCACGCGAGCACGCCGGTGGTGTCAGTGATGGCAAGGGCGTCGCAGCCCAGGAGGCCGCGCAACTGCCGGCTGGCTTTGGCCGCGCCGGCGGGGTTCAGCCCCGTCCGCAGGTACTGGCCGGCACGGGATGCGGCATGCAGCGTCTTGTAGGTGGCGCGCTCTGCATCGGTGCCGAGGTCGCGGAAGGAACGCAGGACCTTGAGTCCGACGGCGACGACCACCGCGATCGCCATGGCGATCACCGCTACTGCGGCGGCGGTGAACAGGGGAGAGTCCGGCATGGTGCTCAGCCTACCGTTGGTCCCGGGGCGGCCGGCGCGGGCCTGCATGGAGGCCAGGGGAGACGGCGTCCTGGACCGTTTGACTGCCGTTTGGCGCAGCATGGGGACCGTTTGGCTACGCGGGTACCGCCGGCACTGGAAGGTAATGCACGTCACGGTACACAGTGATTGCAGTCACATTTGCCGGAAGGTTGTTCCGAGTAGACCACGGCAGCCGGTGTGGATTCACCAGTCTCAATGAGGAGGAACCGATGGGTCACGACGCCCAAGAAGCGGACGCAGCGGCGGCCGTGGACTTCAAGGAAGTCCAGTCGACGAAGCAGTTCAAGGAACTGCGCAAACGTCACCGCAGCTTTGTCTTCCCGATGTCCATTGCATTCCTGCTCTGGTACTTCGCCTATGTCCTGCTGGCCGACTATGCGGTGGGATTCATGTCGATCAAGGTTTGGGGCAACATCAATGTCGGCCTGATCCTGGGCCTGCTGCAATTCGTCACCACCTTCGCCATCACCGGCTGGTACGTCAGCTACTCGAACCGCAAGCTGGACCCCATTGCCTCCGAGATCCGCAACGAAATCGAAGGGCACGAATTCGACAAGCACGGCAACCCGGTAGGGGGAGCATCAAAATGACACTCATGGTCCCCGCGGTCAATGTCACCGACCTCAAAGACACCACCCTGCTAAACATGGGCATCTTTGCCGTGTTCGTCGCGATCACCATGGTCATAGTGATCAGGGCCAGCCGCAACAACAAGACGGCGGCCGACTACTACGCGGCCGGCCGTTCCTTCACCGGCCCGCAGAACGGCACGGCGATCGCGGGCGATTACCTCTCCGCGGCGTCCTTCCTGGGCATCACCGGTGCCATTGCCATCAACGGTTACGACGGCTTCATGTACTCGATCGGCTTCCTGGTCGCGTGGCTCGTCGCCCTGCTGCTTGTCGCCGAACTGCTCCGCAATACCGGCAAGTTCACCATGGCCGATGTACTTTCCTTCCGGCTCAAGCAGCGCCCCGTGCGCATCGCGGCGGCCATCTCGACGCTGGCGGTCTGCTTCTTTTATCTGCTGGCCCAGATGGCCGGTGCCGGCAGCCTGATCTCCCTGCTCCTGGGTATCAGCGACTGGGGCGGACAGGCCCTGGTGATCGTCGTCGTCGGCGCCCTGATGATCATGTACGTCCTGATCGGCGGCATGAAGGGCACCACGTGGGTCCAGATCATCAAGGCCATGCTCCTGATCGCCGGCGCCGCCGTCATGACCTTCTGGGTCCTCGCGATCTACGGCTTCAACCTCTCCGACCTGCTGGGCGGCGCGGTGGAAACCTCGGGCAACCCGAACATGCTCAACCCGGGACTGCAATACGGCAAGACCGAGACCTCCAAGCTTGACTTCATGTCCCTCGGCCTGGCCCTCGTGCTCGGCACGGCAGCCCTGCCGCACGTGCTCATGCGCTTCTACACGGTTCCGACCGCAAAGGAAGCCCGCAAGTCCGTGGTGTGGTCCATCTGGCTGATCGGCATCTTCTACCTCTTCACCCTGGTGCTCGGTTACGGCGCTGCTGCTCTGGTGGGTGCTGACACCATCAAGGCCGCTCCGGGCGGCGTCAACTCGGCCGCGCCCCTGCTCGCCTTCCACCTCGGCGGCCCGCTGCTCCTGGGCTTCATCTCAGCTGTGGCCTTCGCAACCATCCTGGCCGTCGTCGCGGGCCTCACCATTACCGCGGCGGCATCCTTCGCCCATGACATCTACGCCAGCGTCATCGCCAAGGGGAAGGCCGACGCCGACACTGAGGTCAAGGTTGCCCGCCGCACCGTGGTGGTGATCGGCCTGCTGGCGATCGCCGGCGGCATCTTCGCCAACGGACAGAATGTCGCGTTCCTCGTGGCGCTCKCCTTCKCCGTTGCTGCCTCCGCCAACCTGCCCACGATCGTGTACTCGCTGTACTGGCGCAAGTTCACCACCCGCGGCGCCCTCTGGAGCATGTACGGCGGTCTGTCMGCGGCGATCATCCTGATCGTGCTCTCCCCGGTGGTATCGGGGTCCAAGACCTCGATGATCCCCGGCGCCAACTTCGCCATCTTCCCGCTKAGTAACCCGGGCATCGTCTCCATCCCGCTCGCGTTCTTCCTTGGCTGGCTCGGCACCGTMCTGGACAAGCGGAAGGAAGACCCCACGAAGCAGGCCGAAATGGAGGTCCGTTCCCTGACCGGCGTGGKGGCCGAAAAGGCCACCAGCCACTAGGACCCGCGTCCGACGCGCCCGGCCGGTTCCACAACGCTGGTTCCACAAAGCCGGTTCCACAACGGAGGAGCTCACGTGCAGCAGCACGGGAGCTCCTTTGTTGTGGGGCGGCGGGCTGCAGCAGGGAGTGATGTCCCGGGTCAGCGCTGCGGCCGCAGCCGGATATTGACCATCTTCAGCTCGTCGCTGCCCTCGAAACGGTAGACCAGCTMCACGCTCTTGGTGTCGCAGTCGATGGAGCCGGCGACGTCGGCCGAGTTGGTGCCGTTGCTGGAGCTGACTTTGAGGCTTGTGTAATTTGCCTTGCAGCTGTCGTCCAACCCCAGGCCGTGCACCCCGGCGGCGAACTCTTCCCGTGAGAGCTTCTGCATGAGGGCGGGGTCCAGGTACTTATCGTATGCAGTGTCGACGTCGCCGGCGATGATGAGCTTGTTGAAGTCGTCCGCGAGGCCCCGCGCCTGGTTCGTGGTTCCGCCCACCACATTGAGCAGGATGACGACGCCGGCAGCCGCCAGGAGCAGGACAACGCCCACGATCCCCAGGACGATCCACAAGGCCTTGCGGCTCTTTTTCGGGGGAGGCTGGGCCGGGCTCCCGTAGTATGGCGGACCGTAGGGCGGGGCGTAGCCGGGCGGGGCGTAGCCGGGCGGCGCGTAGCCGGGCGGCGCGGCGCTGTTCGCGGGAGGGCCGTACGGAGGGCCGTACGGTGGGGTGCCGCTGGCGGGAGGGCCGTACGGCGGGGCKCCGTACGGCTGCTCGTCCGGCGAAACCCCATTAGCGGGAGGACGGTAGGGCGGAGTTCCGGCAGGCGGAGCCGCATAGTACTGGACAGGCGGCTGCCCTGGTGGGGCGGGTGTTTGCTGCTCCGGTGCGGGCGGTGGGGGGTGGCCGACCGCGGGATCATGCCCGGGCTGTGGCGGTACCGGGCGGTGCGGTTCCTCGGGACTGCTCACTGTTCAAGCCTTTCCGGCAGTCCAGACATCCACCGCCTGTTGTGCAGGGCCGCGTGCGCGGCCCCAAAGGGCTCAAGGGGGACCCAATGGACACAGCCTAGCGCCGCGGCCGCCGACGGCACAGAGCAGGGGCGCAGAACGTCAGCGCGGACCATTAGCCCAGATCAGGTGCCCAGATCCGGCGCCGGACCAAGCGCCCGGAACGGCATCCCAGAGCGCAGGCTCGCCGGGGCCCGGAGATGCAGAAGATCAGGTGTCGGCGGATCCGCGTTCCAGCAGTGGCTGGATCCGGAACGGGATCAGTTCGCCCATMGCTAGGGCCGTATCGGTCCGGTCCACGCCGTCGCAGGCCAGGATCTTKCCGTTGATCCGGAACAGGTCCTCGGCGTCGAGGGCCACCACGYGCAGGAGCAGATCGGCCGAGCCCGTCAGGCCGTAGCCCTCCAGGATTTCCGGAATACCGGCCAGCTCCACTGCGAGGCTGCCCAGTTTCTGCTGCTGGACATGGACGGAGATGAAAGCCATGAGCGGGTACCCCAGGGACACCGGATTGATGCGCCGCTCGAAGGAGAGGAACACATGCTTCTTCTCCAGCTGGGCCATCCTGGCCTGCACCGTATTGCGCGATAACCCGAGCTTTTGGGCCAGAGCCACCACGGTCCGCCGCGGATCCCTGGCCATGGCCGAAAGTAGGCGGGTGTCCGTGCCATCCAAGGGTTGCATAATGCGCAAGATTAGCACGGTCCGCCGGTGCCAAACAGTGCATAATGCTCAGTATTTTTACGGGTGGTTGTACCCGATGAGCATTGTGAGTAGGGTMACAATTATCCGGGGCAACGGCGCCCGGGCGGCTGGCGCGCCGCGGGATCACGAGTCCTGCKAGCTCCGGTCAGACGACGTCAGAAGGTGCGGACAACTGTGTTTACCGACGACGCGGGCAAGGGCGGTATTTCCGCCGGGGGCCCCGGAAACAGTGAAGATACAACGAGGCGGACGGGCGGCGATCTCGTCCAGCTCATCACTCCCGAGGGTGAGCGCATCAGCCATCCCGAGTTTGATTCCTGGCTCCAGGATGTCAGCGACGAGCAACTTGGCTMGCTCTATGAGGACATGGTGGTCATTCGCCGGATCGATGCCGAGGCCACCGCGCTCCAGCGGCAGGGCGAGCTCGCCCTGTGGCCGCCGCTCCTCGGCCAGGAAGCATCCCAGATCGGCTCGGCCCGCGCACTGCGTGAGGACGACTTTGTCTTCCCCAGCTACCGCGACAACGGGGTGGCCTACTGCCGCGGAGTGAAGGTGGAAGACCTCGTCCGTGCCTGGCGGGGCAACGCCTCCGCCGGCTGGGACCCGTTCACGGTCAACGTGGCCACACAGCAGATCATCATCGGCGCGCAGAGCCTGCACGCCACCGGCTATGCCATGGGCATCCAGAACGACGGCGCCGACTGCGTCGCGGTGGCCTACTTCGGCGACGGCGCCACGAGTGAGGGCGACGTCAACGAGGCGATGGTCTTCGCCGCGAGTTTCCAGGCGCCGGTCGTCTTCTTCTGCCAGAACAACCACTGGGCTATCTCGGAACCGGTCCGGGTGCAGTCCCACATCCAGCTTGCGGACAGGGCTTCCGGCTTCGGCATCCCCAGCGTGCGGGTGGACGGAAACGATGTCCTCGCMGTCATGGCCGCCACCCGCATTGCCCTGGACCGTGCGCGGCACGGCGGCGGCCCCACCTTCATCGAGGCCGTCACGTACCGGATGGGCCCGCACACGACGGCGGATGATCCCACCCGCTACCGGGACGCCAACGAGCTCGAGGACTGGGCCGCGAAGGACCCGATCAGCCGGCTGAAATCCCTGCTGGACCGCAAAGGACTGCTGACCGCGGACCTCGAGGCCGCCGTCGCCGCCAAGGCCGACGCCGTGGCCGCGKAACTCCGTTACGGCACCATCAACATGCCCGAGCYGGCGCCGCTGGATATCTTCAAGCACGTCTACAGCACGCCCAACTCCTGGCTGGACCGCCAGCAGGACCACTACTCCCGCTACCTGGCTTCCTTCGGCGATCCCGCAGAAGCCGCTTCTGAAGAAGGTGCACGCTGATGCCGCAGATGACCTTTGCCCGAGCCATCAATTCGGGCCTGCGCAAGTCCCTCGAAAACGACCCCAAGGTCATCCTGATGGGGGAGGACATCGGCGCACTCGGCGGTGTGTTCCGCGTCACCGACGGGCTGCAGAAAGACTTCGGCAAGCACCGCGTCGTGGACACGCCGCTCGCGGAGTCCGGCATCATGGGCACCGCCGTCGGCCTGGCCTACCGCGGTTACCGGCCCGTGGTGGAGATCCAGTTCGACGGGTTCATCTACCCGGCGTTCGACCAGATCGTCAGCCAGGTCGCCAAGATGCACTACCGCACCCAGGGTGCGGTCAAGATGCCCATCACCATCCGCGTCCCCTTCGGCGGCGGCATCGGCTCCCCGGAGCACCACTCCGAATCGCCCGAGGCCTACTTCACCCACACCTCGGGGCTGCGCGTCATCAGCGTCTCCAACCCGCAGGACGCCTACACGATGATCCAGCAGGCCATCGCCTCGGATGACCCGGTGCTGTACTTCGAGCCCAAGCGCCGGTACCACGACAAGGGCGAGGTGGATGAGAACGTCGACCTGAACACTGCGCTGTCCATGGAAAAGGCCCGCGTAGTCACCGAGGGCAAGGACGTCACCCTCGTGGCGTACGGCCCGCTGGYCAAGACCGCCCGCKACGCCGMCCTGGCCGCCGCCGACGAARGCATCTCGGTCGAGGTC
>NZ_JBFTHK010000043.1:0-29966 GCF_056394205.1 Arthrobacter sp. 10T413_2
CCATTGCACTGGTCCTGCTCGTTTCCGTGCCGCTGGGCATGGCGGTKGCCATCCTCACCCGCGGCGGGCGGAACCGGTGGCTGGACGCCGGGTTCAACTTCCTCACCAGCCTGGTCTACTCGATTCCGCAGTACGTGGTGGCAACACTTCTCGTGGTGGTGTTTGCCGTGACCCTGCGATGGCTACCGGCCGCGGGGGCGGCGACCCTGAACTCGCTGGTGCTTCCCACGGCGGCCCTCATGTTGGGCCCGATCTGCGTCATCTCCMGGATTGTGCGGCGCGAAACCGCCGTGGTCCTGGACAAGGACTACATCCGGACCGCCCGCGGCTGGCGGCTGGGCGCCCTGCGCACGCATGCCCGCTACGTCCTGCCGAACCTGCTCACCACCACGCTGACGCTCTCGGGACTCATCCTCGCCGCGCAGCTCGGCGGCGCCGTGGTCATCGAAACCGTCTTTGCGTGGCCCGGGCTGGGGCAGGGAATCGTTAACGCGATCCTGCAGCGCGACTATCCCGTGATCCGGGGAATCATCCTTGTCCTCGGACTCCTCGCCACCCTCATCATCATTCTGGTGGACCTGATCCTGGCCATCATCGACCCCCGCAACCTCGGAGGAACCTCCAATGACGTCTAGGTTTAGGAACCGGGAGTTCTGGACTCCCGCCATGGCAACGGGCGCCGCGCTGATGCTCGCACTGATTCTCATCGCCGTCATTGCACCGCTGACCTTGAAGCAGGCGGCCGAACAGCTGACCCCCGACGCCGCTCAGGGACCCGGCCCCGCACACTGGCTGGGCACCGATGACTTCGKCCGGGACCTGCTGGCACGCGCCCTTGTGGCGACTCGGCTGACCCTGCTCATGACCGCCGGTGCAGCGGCTCTGACGGCGGCCTCCGGTATCCTGATCGGCCTGGCCATCTGGCTCTCGGGCCGGCGTGTCCGCGAGGGCGCCCTGCGCGTCCTCGAGACCGCCGTGGCGTACCCCAGCCTGATCTTCGCGCTGGTGATCGCCGCCGTGCTGGAACCGGGTGTGTCTTCCGCCGTCGTCGCGATCGGCATCGCCGGCATTCCCGGTTTCGCCCGGATCACGGCCAATCTGGCCTCCTCGGTGTCCAGCAGCGACTATGTGGTCACAGCGCGCCTCCTCGGCGTCAGCCCGGTCCGCATCGCGGCACGGCACATGCTGCCGAACATGGCCGAGCCCCTGCTGATCCTGTCCGCCACGGTGTTCGCGCTCTCCCTGGTGGAGATCTCCGCGTTGTCCTTCATCGGGCTCGGCGTGCAGTCCCCGGACTACGACTTCGGCAGACTCCTGAACGACAGCCTCGGGGCCCTGTACACCCAGCCGGTCGAGGCCGTCGGCCCCTCTCTCATGATCGCCCTGACCGGGCTCTCGGTCATGCTGATCGGCGACGCGCTGGCTGCCGACGCCGATCCCCGCGCCAAGCGGAGCTTCTTCCGCCGGGTGGTCCACCGGAACCGCACGGTGCCGGTCCCGGCGTCGGACCGTGCACTCGTGCGGGTCGAGAACCTGCAGATTGGTGTCCCCGGCGGGCCCGACCTCGTGAAGGGCGTTTCGTTGAGTATCGATCCCGGTGAAGTGCTGGCCCTGGTAGGCGAATCCGGTTCCGGGAAGTCCCTCACGGCCATGGCCATCGCAGGGCTGCCCACCGAAGGCTTGACGGTGGAGGCCGACCTGCTGCGCGTGGATGACATGAACATGCTGGCTGAGCCCGAACCGTCACGCTTGGCCAAAGACATCAGCATCGTCTATCAAGATCCGGGAACCACGTTCAACCCGGCCCTGCGGATGGGTTCCCAGCTCACCGAGGTGCTCCGCACCCACCAGGGCATGGGAGGGGCCCAGGCACGCCACGTCATCACCCAGGCGCTGGCCAGTGTGAACATCACAGAGCCGGCCCGCCGGCTTCGGCAGCACCCGCATGAGCTCTCCGGCGGCATGCGCCAGCGGGCCATGATCGCCGCCTCGATTGTCACCTCGCCCAAGCTGATMGTCGCCGATGAGCCCACGACGGCGCTCGACGTCACCGTCCAGGCAGAAGTCCTGCGGCAATTTCGCCGCATCCGCCGGGAGCAGGGGACCGCCATGCTGTTCATCTCCCATGACCTCGGTGTCGTGGAAGCACTCTGCGACACCATCCTGGTGATGAAGTCCGGCGAAATYGTCGAGCGGCTGACGTCCGACCAACTGGCCGCCCGAGATGTCCACCACCCTTACACCAAGGCACTGCTGGCCGCCATCCCGGTTCTGGATCGCGGCCCGGTTCCGGAAAATCCTGGAGTTCTCACCTCATGAACGCACACGCAGATGTTCTCAATGTCCCCGGAGGGCCCGGGACAGGCTTTCAACCAAGCGGAACGGATATTCCGCTGGCCGCGTCCGTCCGCAACCTCGACGTCAGCTTCGGCGCCGCCCACGTGCTCAAGGACGTGACGCTCGCCGTCMCCGCCCGCTCCGTGGTGGGGCTGGTCGGCGAATCAGGCTCAGGGAAATCAACCCTCGGCAAGACCCTCGTGGGCATCAACAAACCGAGCAGCGGCGAAATCTTCATCGGCAACGAGGACTTCACCCGGATGCAGGGCAAGCGCCGGCAGCAGATGCGCCGCGAAGTCCAGTACATCCCTCAGGACCCTTACTCCTCGCTCAGCCCGCGCCGCACCACCGGGCAGACCCTGGCCGAAGCACTCGACCCGCACGGCGCGGACCCCCGAGAGCATCGGGACGCCATCGCGGCCGCACTGGAAAGGGTCAAACTCGACCCGTCCGCCGCGACCAAGTATCCGCACGAGTTTTCCGGCGGGCAACGCCAGCGGATCGCGATCGCCCGGGCCCTCATGCTCGAGCCCAAGCTCGTCATCGCGGACGAGATCACCTCCGCCCTGGACGTTTCAGTCCAGGCCGGCGTCATCCGGCTGCTCCATGACATGCGCGGCACCGTGGACAGCGCCATGCTGTTTATCTCGCACAACCTCGCCGTCGTCCAGCAGGTCTGCGACGACGTGGTGGTCATGTTCCAAGGCCGCATCGTCGAACAGGGCCCCATCGACACCGTCTACCGGGACCCGCAACACGACTACACCAGGAAGCTCCTCGYCTCCGTCCCTGGCTCACCCGGCTTCACCCTCGACTGAGGGCGTCAGCGACTGGTCCATGCCGCGGCGGCATGCTGTTCCTGCAATATTGGTCATGGACGGCAGGTAGTGCAGCTCACATACTCGAAAGAAGCCAAACCACGTTTTTGTGGATCGCCCCTACATTCGAAGGGAACACTCCGTGTCCGTCGCCAAAATTCTTGAAGATGCCCGCGAGCTCCACGGCGACATCGTTCAGTTGCGCCACGAGCTGCACCGCCACCCAGAGCTGGGTCTGGAACTGCCCCGCACCCAGGAGAAGGTACTCGAAGCGCTGGCCGACCTGCCGCTGGAGATCACCCTGGGCACTGGCCTCACCTCCGTGGGTGCCGTTCTGCGCGGCACCGCCGCAGACACGTCCGACGGCGCCGCCCGGCCGGCCGTTCTTCTACGCGCAGACATGGACGCCTTGCMGCTCCAGGAGGAAACCGGCGTTAGTTTCACGGCGGAGGTGGCCAACCGCATGCACGCCTGCGGCCACGACCTGCACACGGCGATGCTCGTCGGAGCGGCACGCCTGCTCGCCGAGCGCCGCCACCAACTGGCCGGTGACGTCGTCTTCATGTTCCAGCCCGCCGAAGAATTGCTGGCGGGCGCTCCGATGATGATTGAGGAAGGCATCCTGGACCTGTCAGGCCGCCGGGCCGACGCCGCCTACGGCCTGCACGTCTTCAGCGCGGGCGGCAATACGGGCCGCTTTGAAACCAAGCCGGGCGTGATGATGTCCGCCGCGGACGCGCTCTTTGTCAAGGTCATAGGCCGCGGCGGTCACGGGTCGGCGCCGCACCAGGCGCAGGACCCGGTCCCGGTTATGGCAGAAATGATCCTCGGCCTCCAGCACATGGTCACGCGCCAGTTCAACGCCCACGACCCCGTGGTGGTCTCGGTCGGAATGGTCAAGGCCGGCGAGGCCATCAACGTCATTCCGGACACCGCCGAATTTGGCGCGAGCCTCYGGATGTATTCGGACGAGGCCAGGACCAAGATGCGGTCGGCCATTCCGCGCCTGCTGGAAGGCATCGCATCTGCCCACGGGGTGGAAGTCGACATCAACTATCACGTGGGGGGACGCGTCACGGTGACGGACGAGGCCCGGACCGCATTTGCCGCCGACCAGATCACCGAACTCTTCGGCGCCGAACGCCACCACCGGCTCGCCGCACCGCTGGGCGGGTCCGAGGACTTTGCCGACGYCCTCGCCCGCGTGCCCGGCAGCTTCATCTGCCTGGACGCCACCCCGATTGCCGGCGGCCCGGACGCGGCGTTCAACCACTCCCCGCGCGCGGCGTTCGATGACAGCGTCCTGGTTGACGGTACCGCCCTGTACACCCAGTTGGCCGTGGGCCAACTGGCMCAGCTCGCCGGCGTCTGACCTTCCCCGCCACCCCAATCCTTMCCCCAATACCAAGGACTTTTGATGATGGACCCAACAACTGACGGMACGGCGCACCTTGCCGTGCAGGAAAAGATCCCGGCCGCCCGGGCATCGCTCAAGGCGACCAAATCCCAGCGGCAGACTCTCGTCGCCACCGGCATGGGCAACGCTCTCGAATGGTATGACTGGGGCATCTACTCTGCCTTCGCCATCTACTTCGCCACAGAGGTCTTCAACCCCAAAGACCCCCTGGCCGCGCTTTTGGGGGCGATGGCGGTCTTCGCCGTAGGTTTCGTTGCCCGCCCGGTTGGCGGCCTACTCTTTGGCTGGATGGCGGATCATCTTGGCCGCCGCGCGTCGATGATCTCCACCGTGGGCCTCGCATCGTTCGGATCCCTCATGATCGCGCTGGTTCCTACCTACAACTCCACAGGTGCCTGGGCCGCCGTAGTGCTTCTCACTGCCCGCCTCCTACAAGGGCTGGCCCATGGCGGTGAAATGCCCTCCGCCCAGACCTACATCGCAGAGTCCGCTCCGGCGTCCCGCCGCGGTCTCTGGTCCTCGTTGATCTACGTCTCCGGCACCTCCGGCATTGTGATCKGGCTGCTGTTCGGGGTGCTGCTGAACACGGTCCTCAGTAAGCCCGAGATGCAGTCGTGGGGCTGGCGTATCCCTTTCGTTGTCGGCGCGCTACTKGGCCTGTACACCCTGATTGCCCGTTCAAGGATGAAGGAAACCGAGGCGTTCACCGCCGCGAAGGCGACCGTTCGCCAGCCGATGTGGCCGGAGATCCGCAAGAACTGGCGCTCCGCCCTCCGAGTGATCGGCCTCGGCGTCGGGGGTACCGTCTGCTACTACGTCTGGTCTGTCAGCGCGGTTCAGCAGGCTGTCATMATTCACAAAATGGACCAGGGAACCGCACTTCTGGCCAGCGTTCTAAGCAACGTCGTACTGATCATTTCCTTGCCGTTCTGGGGCAAGTTCTCTGACCGTTTCGGCCGCCGACCCAGCCTTTTGATCGGCACCGGTGTGCCCATCATCCTCTTCCCGCTGCTGGTAAACACCGTGGGTCAGAGCTTCTGGTCCCTCTTTCTGCCGGCCACCATCATCCTGGTATTCATGGGTGCAACGCTGTCCATTTCACCCGCGGTGTTCGCAGAGCTCTTCCCCACGCGGATCCGCACAGTGGGCGTCGCTGTGCCCTACGCCGTTGCCGTTGCCGTTTTCGGTGGGACGGCACCGTATCTCCAGAACTGGGCGAATGCGTCGTTCGGTCCGGGAGCGTTCACGATCTATGGGGTGGTCCTGCTGGCAATCTCCACGCTGGTCGCGTGGAGTCTTCCGGAAACCCGGGCGAAGGACCTCACCGAATAGACCGGCGGCGAGGGCGTCCTTCAGCAAGAGGCTGATCAGTAGGACAGATGTGAGTGGCCCCAGGGCCGATAGCGGAGATGCCATCCCGGCGCCGTGATGCTGGACTCCTTGGCTGCTCGGGGGGAATAGCGGGGGCTGCGGCGGTCTTGTTCTAACTGGGGCGTCGACGACCGGCTGCCTCGTGAAAGGACCTCATTGCCCACTCCCTTTATCCCGTTCACCATGCGCGCTACTGTCCGCGAAGACCACAAGCGCTCCTTCCGCTTGGACTTAGAACGTCTTACCGGCGGTCATCGCGGGTGGGCGCCGCTGGATGTCGTCAAGTCCACCGATACCCAGGCGCTGCTGCGAGGAGCGATCGAGCGCAGCGTTCACACCGCTACCGACGAGAGCCTTGCCCGCTACCTCCAGGATCGCTTTGTCGCTGATAACGATATTTATTTGGATCTCACTGTMTGCATCGGGCGCTAGCAGACGACCACGCAAGCCCCGGACCACGCTGGTCCGGGGCGTTTCCATGTGATCGAAAGGCAGCCGGGACACGTACCGTCGCGCCCCTTGAAGGCATCGTGGCCAATTAGTGCAACAAATACTGGGAGCATTGTCTGATGCGATTCGCACGCTAAGCGACGGTTATGCCTCTTTGCGTGTTCATTTGTTGGGCTAACGGTCGTAGCAATTCATTACAAAGAAAGGCCCCGGTCCCCTGCGATTCGGGGCGCGGGGAGTGTCCGTTTAACGGTGTATCTGGCTAGTCACGCCGCGCGGTGATCCCGTTGACAAACTGACAGAGAAATCCGGGGCCGCCTGCGAGCTGGTGAGGATGCCCAAGGAGCAGGACGTGGCCCCGAACGGTCCTGACGGGCTGCTGAAGATGCTGCCAAGACCGTCATCGATTAGAAGCACGATTTTGGAGTGCGGTTTCCCTGAGAGTGGCAGCCAGGGAGCGATGTGACCGATGGCCCTTCAGTCAGTTGCGCTCAGCTGCTGAGTGCCCGTGCGGTCCGATGGTCGGCAGCGGGGTAGACGCCCAGGATGCGCACCTCGGTGGTGAAGAAATCCAGCTCCTCGAGGGCCAGTCGGAGCGGCAGCTCCTCGGGGTGGCCCTCCACGTCCACCATGAACATGGTGGCGGCGAACTCGTCACCCACCATGTAGCTCTCCAGCCGCGTCATGTTCACCCCGTTCGTGGCGAACCCGCCCAGCGCCTTGTAGAGCGCCGAGGGGACGTTCCGGACGCKGAACACAAAGCTGGTCACTGCCGGCCCGGCCAACTCATCCCGGGTGGGCAGGTTCTTTTCCTGGGCCAGGACCACGAAGCGGGTGGTGTTGGAGGGGTCGTCCTCAACGCGCGATGCCAGCACCTCCAGACCATAGATCTGGGCCGCCAGCGGGGGAGCGAGGGACAGTTTGGCGGGGTCGTTCCATTCCCGGACCTCCCGGGCGGATCCGGCGGTGTCGCCGGCAATGACGGGCCGGAGCCCGGCGTCGCGGATCAGTCGGCGGCACTGTCCGAGGGCGTGGATGTGGCTGTGGACCTCGGTGGCACCTTCGATGGTGCTGCCCGGGATGCCCAAGAGGTCGAAGTGTATGGGCAGGAAGAACTCGCCCACGATCTGCAGGTGCGACTGGGGAAGCAGAATATGGATGTCCGCCACGCGGCCGGCAATCGAATTCTCGATCGGGATCATAGCCAGGTCGGCCTCCCCGTTGGAAACCAGCTCGAAAGCGTCCTCGAAGCTGGCGCAGGGAACGCTTTCGAACTCGGGGAACATCTGTTGACACGCGATATTGGAGTTGGCGCCGGGTTCACCCTGGTACGCAATCTTCTGGGCCATGGTCCGTATGCTTTCACCTCAGGGGCCAGCTCACCCAACTGGATACCCACTGTGTCCCTTCGGGACCTCCGTCAGGGGCTGAAGATGCGCTTTTGGTCGACTGTCGACGCCGTAGCTCTATGCCTGTCTTCTGGTCTTGCAGGCGCCGGTGGGCACACTGGCAATCTCTTGGCGGGGCAGAGCCGGCTCTCCCCGGGAAATGGAACGCCGATATTGGACCATCTGTCCGCCGCCGCAGAGGGTGCCGGATGATGCGGCTGACCGGAATCCACACCGGGAGGCTCCTGGCGCAAATACAGGACAGCGGCACCCGGCTTGGAGAGTGGGGCCGCAATGCTCTGAACTTGCGAATTTTGGGGTGTGTACATTGTGCACATTTTGGGCTGCGGATCGGGTCGCACCGGTGCCGGATCGGGCCGGATTCCGCRTGTTTCCGCGGGAGCCCAGTGTTTGCAAGGGCTGGAATACAGTTCGAGTCCCACCTCGGGCGCAGCATTCCCCCTCGTCAGAGGGGGTTTTTGCTTTAACGTGTGGACATTGCCCTGGTTGGGTCCCTCTGGCGCTGTTCCGTTGCTGGTGCCTGACCGCCGCGGTGGCCTGTTCGGTTGTCTGGGTGGCGGGTTCAGGGCCCTGGCTGGTGGGCCCTCCACCTGCCGGGATGTGAGGTCATCCACCTCTCCTTTCTTGCTTGTCCTGGTGGCTGTGGTTGGTCTTGTACCTATTCATGTCGAGGGGTTGCGTTGATGAAATGACCTGAGAGAAGTTCTCTGACGATTTTTTGCTTCGATTCGCTGATTCGTTTGGCCACGGGGGAGGCTGCTGGTTCTTTGTCCGGTCAAAGGTGGTGTGTACGTTGTCCACACGCGTACACGTTATGCCGTGGCACATTAGTGACCCCCTGTCCTCAGTTGACGGGGTTGCCGAGTTCGCGCAGTGGGGTCTTGCTGGTTTCGCGGGCCCATGCGGCGCCGGCGACGGCCAGGAGCGAGGAGGCGGCGACGATCCAGGCGGCCGGGCCCCAGTTGGCCTTGTCCGGGCCGACCAGCGCGGTGCCGAGCAGCGGGGTGAAGCCGGCGCACAGGATGCCGATCTGCAGCCCGATCGCCATTCCGGAGTAGCGGACCTTGACGTTGAAYAGCTCGGAGAACCAGGCGGGGTAGACGGCGTTCGAGGCCGCGTAGGTGCCGGCGGTGATCAGCGTGCTGGCCACGAAGATCATCGGGATGTTGCCGGTMGAAATCACCKAGAAGTAGACGAATATCATGAGCCCGGACCCGACGACGCCGGTGATGAAGACAATGCGGCGGCCGAACTTGTCCGAGACGCGGGCGGCGAGTGGCTGTGTGGCGATGGCGATAACGTTGCCGAGGATGCTGACCATCAGCATGGTCGATGCGCTCACCCCGACGGCCACGGCGTAGGCCAGGCCGAAGGACTGCATGAAGGTGTTCGTGAMCACCTGGAAGGACATGAGGGCGACCTGGAAGAACTGMRCCGGGTGCGTCTTGAACATTTTGGCGAAGGGCAGTTTCACGAGCTCACCGTGGTCGTGCTTTTCTTCGAAGACCTCCGGTTCTTCCAGCGTGCGGCGGACGAGATACGCGACKAGCAGGACGAAGATGGAGGACCAGAACGGGATGCGCCAGCCCCAGGCGAGGCGGTCGGCTTCGCTCATGGCGGCAACGGGCAGGAAGGCCAGCGAGGCCAGCACGATGCCGAAGGAGATGCCGCTCATCGCGAAGCTCGCGAAGAAGCCGCGGCGGCCGGCGGGGGCCTCTTCCATGGTCAGTGCGGAGGCTCCGGCGGTTTCGGCGCCGGCGGAGAGGCCCTGCATGAGGCGCAGCAGCACCAGAAGGGCCGGTGCCCAGTAGCCGGCGGTGGCGAAGTCGGGCAGCATGCCGATGAGGAAGGTAGCCCCTCCCATCATGACCAGGGTCAGCACCAGGGTGGACTTGCGGCCGATCTTGTCGCCGAGGTGGCCGAAGAGCACCGCACCGAACGGCCGCGCAATGTAGGCGACGCCGAAGGTCGCGAAGGATGCCAGCAGGGCGGCCGTGGGGTCGCCGGGCGGGAAGAAGATCTTGGAGAAGATCAGCGAGGCCGCGGTGGCGTAGATAAAGAAGTCGTAGTACTCCAGGGCGCCGCCCAGGAACGCGGCCAGGGCGGCCTTCTTGGCCCGCTTGAGCTTGCGCTCTTCCTCGACGACCGTGGGGCTGGTTGCGAGTTTGGTCATGGTGCTGGTCCTTCCGCACTGAAAGACGGTGGTTTGGGGATGGGAGATTTTTGAATGTGTGCGCATACCGAGCAGCTGTGCGGTATGCGATTATGGAATAGCATACCGCAGCGTGAGGTGCCTCACAACGACTCATTGCTTCACCCTGCGGTTTCCCGACTCTGAAAGGCGGCATCATGGATAACCAGACACCGGCATCCCGGCTCTTCCTCATCGGCTCGGAAGCCTCGCAGGCCATGTCGCCCGGGMTGTGGAATCCCGTCCTCGAAGAACTCGGCAGCCGCTGGAGCTACGAGGCCTGGGACSTGCCGCGCGGCGTACCCATGTCCGGGGTCCGCGCCCGGTTGCTGGAGTCCGACGTCGTCGCCGCCAACGTCACGATGCCCCACAAGCAGTGGGCCGCGCAGGCCGCCGACGTTGTGACCGAAGCGGTCCGGCTTAGCGGCGCTTCCAACTTGCTCATCCGGGACGGGCGGAGGCTGGCCGCGCACAACACCGACGTTGCCGCCGTCGCCGGACTGCTCGGCGGCCGGCACCAGCGCCATGCGGTCATGCTGGGGGCCGGCGGCGCCGCCCGGGCAGCTCTCGTGGCGCTCAAGGGGCTGACCGGCAGGGTMACCATCGCCKACCGGGACCCGGACGCAGCGGGGGAGCTGCTCGCCCTGGCCGGGAGCCTGGGCATGGACGCGGAGACGGCCTCGTGGGCGGATGCCCAGGAACAGGCGTCCCGGGCCTCACTGATCGTCAACGCGACGCCGGTCGGCAAACGGAGCGACGACGCTCCAGTCTGGGGCGGGGCCCGGCTGGCCGGGGACGCGTTCGTCTACGACTTCGTCTACGCCGGACACGTGACCGGCACGATTGCTGCCGCGAGGGAACAGGGGCTGTGCTGTGCCGACGGCTGGGACCACCTGCGCGCCCAGGCAACCTCCATKATCCCGCTCCTGGGCCTGGCGCCGCAGACGGACGCGCTGCTGCAGGGCACGCTCGCCGCCATCCAGACGAAGAGCTGACATGCAGCCCACGCCGTGACGCAGGCGCCGCCGTCGTTGTCCCGGGCCTTATATGATCGAAAACAAGCCTGCAGCCTTTTTCGTATCTGCCGGGTAAACGTTCAGATGCAGGGGAGACAGGGAATCCATGGAGGAKCAACCGGCCTATTTTGTGAAGTCAGTGGAAAAGGCCTTCGAGGTCCTGCTCGCCTTTACCCCGGAGACTCCTCGGCTGACCGTTTCCCAGGTCGCCGCCAAGGCGGACATGACCCGGGCCTMCGCGCGGCGGTTCCTGCTGACCCTGACGGATCTGGGCTACCTCCGCGCCGACGGCCCGCATTTCGAACTGACGCMCCGCTCGCTGGACATCGGCCGGTCGTTCCTGGCGAACCTGAGCCTCCCGGGGGTGGCAGAGCCGCACCTGAAGTCACTCGCCGGGCGGCTCAACGAAACAACCTCGCTGTGCGTCCTGGACGGCACCGACGTGGTCTATGTCGCCTGCGTGCCCTCGCCGCGGCTCCTCAGCGTCTCCATCAGCGTGGGCACACGGTTCCCCGCGTGGGCAACGTCGATGGGGCGCGTCCTCCTGGCSGCGCTCTCAGAACCGGAACTGCAGGCGTACTTCGACTCGGTCCATCTGCAGCGCTTCACCGAGCGTTCCGTCGGAAGCGTCGACCAGCTCCGGGCCGAAATCGACTCGGCACGGGCCAAGGGCTGGTCGATGGTGTCGCAGGAACTGKAGGAGGGCCTGCGCGGGGTKGCCGTGCCGGTGTGGCGCGGCAACGACGTCGTCGCGGCCATCAACGTGTCCCTGCAGACGCACCGGGCTCCGGCGGAAGCCATCGAAAAAACGGTCGTTCCGCTCCTGCAGGACGCTGCTCGGCAGATCGGCAACGACTACGGCGGCCGGCAGGCCGGAGTGTCCACGATCGTCGGGCGACGTTAGTACGTTGCGCCCCAACCGGCCGTTCAGGGGCTGGAATGCTTGAGGCGGGTGTCACGAACTACCCCAATCGATGATCAATGGTCCCGGATCGAGCCGTGGGTTCAACCAACGTGGACCTGTCGTTTCGCAACAGGTCCTCTGAACGCAGCGCATGCGGGGCCCGGCAACCAATCGACCGTGAAGCGCTGCGCCTGGACGCACAGCCTGCCCGGGGCCGTCTGGGAATTTGCAGGCTCATACGGAGGGCCGAACGGCCTCAGGCGTTTGGCCCAGCTCGCCGAGGACCCCGGTGCGAAGTGGAAAGCAGGACCGCGCTTCGCCCGTTMGTTCTCCACGGTCGTCTGCGCGCCTCTCATCGGTCTAAACGTCTGCAGGACCCGTATCAGTCAATCCGTCACGGCAGGGCCTCAGGGCGCGCGAAAACTGTGCGCCGACTTGATGGATGCCGCGAGGTCGGAGCGGAAGAAGGCCAACAGCTCCGCAGCGTCCGCCGCGTTGCTGGAGGATGTCGCGACAGCACCCGCGAAGACCGTGCTGATCGCGCAGTCGGCGGGGAGGACGCCRAGGATGCGCACGCCGGGCTGCCCGACCAACTCGCTGAGCTGCTGCAGGCCGAGATCGACCTCGCCGTCGGCGAGCAGGCGCGCCACGGGCACGCCTGGACGGGCCTGCACCAGCCCGTCGCGGACCTMATCGGTCATGCCCCAGTTGTCGATCATTCGCAACAGTTCGGTTCCGCTCGGACCGGTGGAGTATCCGATGCGGGATGCCGCGCGCAGGGCGCTGCGAAACTCATCGGCATTCGCAAAGGCCGTGCCTTCGGGACGTTTGGCTGCATCGGGGCTGCGTGCGGGCACGCCTACGGCTACCTCCGACAGGACGATCGGGGCGATGGATGCCGGATCGACGTGCCGCTCGGCAGCGAGGCGTTGGAGAGCGTCCACGGCGAGGAACACAAGGTCGAACGGCTCGCMGGCGGTAACCCGCTGGGCGGCGTCCACTCCGCCGACGGATTCGAGCTGCAGAAGCGGTAGCCCCGCCGCGGCGGCAGCTTCAGCGAGGTCGGCGAGAACGTGGCGGGTGGCCATCGACGAGATCGCCCTCATGCGGCATCCTCGAAGGTCTCGGCGTCGACTTCGGCGGCAGATGCCGGTGCATAGCGCGCGCCAGAGATGGTGGCCGTGCCAATCAGCTCGCCGGCCCGCGCCAGCAGCGMGCCGTCGACAGAGAGGCCGACCGCCGCCATGTTCTCGCGCAGGTGCGCGACGCTCGTTGTTCCCGGGATCGGCAGAACGTGATCGCCGCGGGAGAGCAGCCAGACCAGCGCGAGCTGTGCTGGGGTGCAACCGGCCTCCGCAGCCAGCTCACGCCAAGAGGCCAGCAGCGCCGCATTCGCACCCCAGTGCTCGGGCTGGAAGCGCGGCATGCTGCGGCGGATGTCGTTTGGGGCCAGCTTACCTGGGTCCTTGATCGCATCGGCCAGGAAGCCCCTTGCGACCGGCGAAAACGCAACCAGAGTCACGCCGTCCTCGCGAGTGGCGTCGAGCATGCCAAGCTCGGCATTGCGACTCCACAGCGAGTACTCGTTCTGCACAGCCGCGATAGGGGTGACTGCCTGCGCCTCGCGCAGCCGCGCCACCGACACCTCGGACAGGCCGATTGCGCCGATCTTGCCCGCGGCGACCATCTCGGCCAGCGCGCCGACGCTATCGCCGATCGGCACCTTCTTGTCCCAACGGTGCAGGTAGTACAGGTCGATGTAATCGACGCCAAGGCGGCTCAGCGAAGCATCGACCTGTGCACGCAGCGTATCGGGGCGTCCATCGATGACTTTCACGCCGTCGACGGACGCCATCCCGCATTTGCTCGCCAGGAAGACCTCGTCGCGGCGCCCCGCGATCGCAGCACCGACAAGTTCCTCGTTGCGGCCGCCGCCGTACAGTGTTGCCGTGTCGAGCATCCCGATGCCTTCATCAAGAGCCGCGCGCAGCATCGCCAGCCCCTCGTCACGCGACGGGGGGACGCCGTACGCGTGGCTCAGCGACATGCAGCCGAGCCCGGTGGAGGGCAGCCTCACGCCAGCTGCTTCTCAAGCGAGCCGAGCACGCGGTAGCAGTCGATCACCTGGCKAAGCGACGAGTTCGGCTCGCGTCCCTCCCGGATAGCCGAGATGAACTCACGATCCTGCAGCTCGATACCGTTCATGCTGACAGCGACGTGCGACACGTCGATCGACTCCTCACGGCCGTTGTAGAGATCGTCGTAGCGCGCGACGTAGGTCTCGGTGTCGCCGATATAGCGGAAGAACGTGCCGAACGGCCCGTTGTTGTTGAACGACAGCGACAGCGTACAGATCGCGCCCGACTCGCTCTTGAGCTGGATCGACATGTCCATCGCGATGCCGAGTTCGGGGTGGATCGGGCCCTGGATCGCGTTCGCCTGCACGATCTTGCCTGCCTGGTAGGCGAACAAGTCGACGGTGTGCGMGGCATGATGCCACAGCAGGTGGTCGGTCCAGGACCGGGCCTCGCCCTTCGCGTTMGTGTTGGTGCGGCGGAAGAAGTACGTCTGCACGTCCATTTGCTGCACGTGGAACTCGCCCGAGGCGATCCGGTTATGTACCAACTGGTGCGAGGGGTTGAARCGGCGGGTGTGGCCGACCATTGCGACGCGATTGGATGATTCAGCCGCCTCGAGCGCTGCCTCGGCGTCCACGAGCGAGTCGGCCAGCGGAATCTCGACCTGCACGTGCTTGCCGGCAGCGAGCACCGCCTGGGTCTGAGACGCGTGGAGCCCCGTGGGCGTCGCAAGGATCACCGCGTCGACGTCGTCGCGCTCGAGCACGGCGTCCAGGCCGACAACGGCGTTCGCGACGCCGTATTTCTCGGCGACCGCCTGGGTCGGTTCGAGCCGCGTGCCGCTGACGACGGTCACCTCGGCATCGGGGATGTTCATCAGGCCGTCGAGATGTTTCATGCCGAAGGCGCCTGCGGCGCCGACGACGGCCACACGGATCTTGTCAGTCATGGGGGCTCCTTTGTTGCGGATGCGGTCAGTCGGTCGGGTTCGTGAGAACAAGGTGGCCGACGGCGGTGTTCGACGCCGGCACGTGGTAGAACCGGTGGTCAACAGAAGGCGCCCCGCCGCCKAACTGGTCGTCCATCGCGCCGCGCGCGATCAGCCAGTCGACGAGCTCGATGCCCTCGGAGCCCGCCTCATCGACGTACTCCATGTGGTCCCACTCGGTCAGGCCCAGCGGGTCGGCGATGAGGTGGTCGAGGAACGCGTTGTCCCACTCCTCGTTGATGAGGCCGGCGCGCGGACCCTGGAGCTKGTGGCTCATGCCGCCGGTGCCCCAGATCTGCACGTTGAGCTCCGGGCCGTCCCACTTGTCGAGGGCGCGGCGAAGGGCCTTGCCGAGCTCGTAGCAGCGGCGGCCGGACGGCACCGGATACTGCACCACGTTGACGGCCAGCGGGATGACCTTGCATGGCCACTCCTCGACGTCGCCGAAGACGAGCGAGAGCGGCACGGTGAGCCCGTGGTCCACGACCATCTCGTTGACGAGGGTGAGGTCGAAGTCGTCCTGGATGACCGACTGCGCGATGTGCGCGGCGAACTCCGGGTAGCCCTTCACGTCGGGCACAGGGCGGGGGCCGTAGCCCTCGTCCGCGACCGGGTACTCTGCCCCGGTGCCGAGCACGAAGGTGGGGATGATCGACGAGTCGAAGGCCGTGGCGTGGTCGTTGTAGACGAGGATGACGACGTCGGGCGTATTCTCCTTGGCCCACCTGCGGGTCCACTCGTACCCGGAGAACACCTTCTTCCAGTACGGCTCCTCGGTTTTGCCGAGGTCCATCGCGGCACCAATCGCCGGGACATGCGAGGTGAACAGCGCCGACATGTACTTCGCCGGGGCGTTCTCGCGCATGGTCGCGGACTTCTCGCGCGGCGCCGGCGGGACCCAGCCGTCGAGGTCCTTGAGGCGGTTGCCCTCGGGGCGGCGTCCGCCGCCGATCATCATGTCGCGGTAGGCGGCCTCGGACATGCCAGTCATGGAGCCGGCCATCTGCTGGAAGCTCAGGCCGTGCGTGGCGCCGATCTTGCTMAGGAAGTAGATGTTGCCGCCCTCAGCCATCATGGCGTTGAGGTCCATGTCCAGCACAGCCTGGCGCTGCTTGGGCGAAAGGGGCCACTCATCGAGGTACGCCTCGCGGTCGGCCAGGTAGCGCTTGCGGTTCTCGGGCTTCATCAGCGACATCGAGAACTGGTTGAGGTGGTATCCCTTGCGGGCCATCTCCGCGTCGAAGATGATCGTGCCGGGAACGTCCTTGTACGGCTTGTCGAGTGCCATGTCATGCTCCTTCGGGCCAGTAGAGGCGGCGCGGGTTGTCCACGAGCAGCTTCTGCTGGAGCTCGGGCGTCGTCGCGATCTGTGGGATGTAGTCGACCAGCAGCCCGTCGTCGGGCATGTGGTCCTTGAGGTTGGGGTGGGGCCAATCGGTTCCCCACAGCACGCGGTCGGGGAACTCCTCGACCACGCGTCGGGCGAACGGCACCACGTCGGTGTAGGCGTGCTGTTCGCCGTCGAGAGCGTGCGGGCCGGTGACGGACAGGCGCTCTGGGCAGGAGACCTTGGTCCACACATTGGTGTTCTCGCGCATGAAGCGCAGGAACAGTGCGAACTCAGGGCCGTCCGGGTCCTTGGACACGTCGGGTCGGCCCATATGGTCGACGACGACGTCGGTCGGGATCGCGGAGAAGAAGTCGTAGAGCTCCGGCAGGTCCTCGGCCTCGAAGTAGATGACCACGTGCCAGCCKAGCGGCGCGATCTTCGCKACGATCTCCTCGAGCGAGTCGGTGGGCACCCGGTCGACGAGGCGCTTGACGAAGTTGAACCGGACCCCGCGGACGCCGGCCGCGTGCAGCTCGGCCAGCTGCTCCTCGGTCACGTCGCGGCGGACCGTGGCGACGCCGCGGGCGCGGCCGCCGCTGCGCTGCAKCGCATCGACCAGTGCCCGGTTGTCGGAACCGTGGCACGTCGCCTGTACGATCACGTTGCGGTCGAATCCCAGCTGGTCTCGCAAGGCGAACAGCTGCTCCGCCGAGGCATCGCACGGGGTGTACTTCCGCTGAGGTGCGTAGGGKAACTGCCCGCCCGGCCCGAACACGTGGCAGTGCGCGTCGACCGCGTCGGCCGGCAGGCGGAACGTAGGCTTGGTGGGGCCGTCGTACCAGTCGAGCCAGCCCTCCGACTTCTCGAAATCTCCGGTGGTATCGCCGTGTGTCATCATCAGTTCTCCATGTATTCCAGGCCGGCCTTGGCGAGAGGCTMGCGCATGCTGTAGATATCCAGGCCCAAGACGCMTTCACGGAACTTCACGCGTTTGGCTTCCTCGTTATCCTCGCGCTTCTGGCTGGCGTCTGCCACCGCTCCGACAAGCTCGCGCGGGACAACCACGACGCCGTCGACGTCGGCCACGACCACGTCGCCAGGGTTCACCACGGCGTTTGYGACCACTACGGGGATGTTCACCGATCCGAGGGTGGCCTTGACCGTGCCCTTGGCGTTGACAGCGCGGGAGAACACCGGGAAATCCATCTTCTCCAGATCGGCGACGTCGCGGACCCCACCGTCGATCACCAAGCCCTTGCAGCCGCGGGCGGTCAGCGAGGTGGCGAGCAGCTCACCGAAGAAGCCGTCCTCGCTTTCGGTGGTGCAGCCGGCGACGATCACATCGCCCTCCTGCACCTGCTCGGCCGCGACGTGGAACATCCAGTTGTCACCGGGCTGCAGCAGCACGGTCACTGCCGGACCACAGAGCTTGGCGCCGGAGTAGGCCGGCCTGATGTAGGGGCGCAGGAGCCCGACTCGCCCCATCGCCTCGTGGATAGTGGCGACGCCGAACTGCGAAAGCCGTTCGACGTCCGTGGGATCCGGACGTTCGATGTTGGTGCGGACGATGCCGAGGTTGTTTAGTCGCATTTGATGGTCCTCTCAGAGGCCGCGCGCAGTAAGGGCGCGGTCAAGCCGTGGGTAGACACGGCGGGCGTTGGCTTCGAACACCTGCGCGCGCTGTGCATCGTCTAGGTTCGTGGTGGCGTCGACGTACCGCTTGGTGTCGTCGAAGTAGTGTCCGCTGCGCGGGTCGACGTCGCGCACGGCGCCGATCATCTCGCTCGCGAAGAGGATGTTCTCGGTCGGGACGACCTTGGTGAGAAGGTCGATGCCTGGCTGGTGGTACACGCAGGTGTCGAAGAACACGTTGTTCAGCAGGTGCTCCTCGATTACGGGCTTGCCCAGCGCCATTGCGAGTCCACGGAAGCGCCCCCAGTGGTAGGGAACGGCGCCGCCGCCGTGAGGGATTACGAGCTTCAACTCGGGGAAGTCGCGGAACAGGTCGCCCTGGAGCAGTTGCATGAACGCGGTGGTGTCGGCGTTGAGGTAGTGCGCTCCGGTCGTGTGGAAGGCCGGGTTGCACGACGTGCTGACGTGCACCATCGCCGGGATCTCGTACTCGACGAGTTTCTCGTATATCGGGTACCACGAGCGATCGGTCAGCGGGGGGGACGTCCAGTTGCCGCCGGACGGGTCGGGGTTGAGGTTCATGGTGACGGCGCCGAGTTCCTCGACGGCGCGAGTAAGCTCGGCAACGCTCGTCGCGGGATCCGTACCGGGGGACTGGGGGAGCATCGCCCCCATTAGGAAGCGTTCGGGGTAGAGCTCGCTGACGCGGGCGCACAGGTCGTTGCAGATCCGGGCCCAGGTCTCGCTCACAGCGAGGTCTCCGATGTGGTGCGCCATGAACGAGGCACGAGGGCTGAATACGGTGACGTCGCTGCCGCGCTCGTTCATGAGCTTGAGCTGGTTGGCCTCGATGGTCTCACGGATGTCGTCATCGCTGATGCGCAGGGTCGCAGGGTCAGGAGCGTCCGCGCGTCCTTCAGTGAATGCGATCTGCAGATCACGCCAGGCTCCGAGCTGTGTTGGAGCTGTGGTGTAGTGGCCGTGGATGTCGATAATCACGCGTGTCGTCCTTGTCACTGGGTGTAAGCGGTGCGAGAGCAGCTGCACGTCGTTGGATCAGTGCTGCCCCAAACTGACTTTAGGGGTGTTTGCCACCGTGGTCCAATAGATATGCAAAGACGGAGCCATAGATAGAATCTATGGCATGACGTTCACCGACCTCAACCAGCTCCRGACATTCGTCACGCTCTACGAGCTGCGCAGCGTCACGGGCGCCGCCAGGCGACTGCACGTGACACAGCCCACGGTCAGCTATTCCCTGAAGCGGCTCAGGGAGCGGTTCGGCGACGAGCTGTTCCGTCGCGAGGGGAACGACATGGTGCCGACCGCGAAGGCGACGCAACTATTTGGGCCCCTACACAACGCCTTGGCACAAATAGACGCGACCGTCATGGGATCGGACGTGTTCGAACCGACCGGATTCAGCGGCGAACTCGTCCTCGGACTCACCTCGATCGGCGAGCAGACGTTCCTCCCACCGATMATGAGCGCCCTTGGGCGGGTCGGCGCCGATCCGCGAATACAGGTAGAACGGCTCGATTCGGACGAGGTCGAGAGCGGGCTAATCCGCGGCACCATCGATCTGGCATTGACCGTGTCGCGGATCGCCACACCGCGGCTGTGGAGGACGCACGTGCGTTCGGTCGAATACGTGGCGCTGTCCTCCGGGTCGCATCCATTGCCCGCGACCGGGCCTGACATGTTCGAGGGGAGGCGCTTTGTGCGGGTCTCCGCCCGTGGMGGGCACGTCTATCCTGTGCAGGCGCTGACCGAACACGACTTGATGTCCCAGGTCGTGCTGACCATGGAGGAATACGGCACCGTGCCCGCCGTGCTCGAGGCGACGGATCTGGTCGTCCTGCTGCCTCGACATGTAGCGGGGGTGTTCTGCGGCTGGTTTCCCGGCCTTCGCATCGMCGAGCTGCCCTGGTCCGGGCAGAGCACGCCGGTGGAGTTGTACACGCGGCGCGAGGCCAGCCTCTCGCAGGCGCAGCGATGGTTCCGCTCGCTGGTGCTTGATGCGGTTGCGGCGGATGAATACAGGTCCTAGTCGTAAGCGTCTGCGGGCGTCTCAAAATCGGACAGGCCGCTCACGCTGCATCGGCGCAACTGAAGAGGTCGGTGGGGACGGTGCGACCCGGTGTCGCCAGTCGACCTCGAGATTGTGAGGTTCTTGTAATGAAGGCAGCTGTTATTCACGGCACTGGCAGCATGACCTGGGAGAAGGCCTGACCATGTCCTGCAGGGTGCTACCACTCGCTCTTGAGAATTGGCTGGATCGTAGGCCACCTCATCGACGCGACAGGCAGGGCAGCCAGGCTCCCCATCGCCGGCCGGCCCAAGCGGAGCGCTAGCGTTTCGTCCTGTTCCAGCTGGCCTTACCCGGAGCGAACGGGCTACGCACATGGATCGACCATGACGAGTGCGGGTGGATCGTCAGAATCGCGTGCTCCCACCAGGCGCGGGCTTCTTTTGAGAGCTCCGGTAGAACCGCATCCTTGTCGGCGTCGTCCTCCGGACGGGGACGCAGCGCCTTMCAGACCAGCTGCACCTCGGGCGCCCCGGTCGGGATGCCGTCKACGTCGATCACTGCACGATCCCACGGCAGTTGCAGTCGGGGATCTCGGCGATAAACCCAGACGTGATCCGTGCCGTCCTCGACGTCGATCTGCAGTACCCATGCGCCCGTCGCGTCGTCATGGATACGGATCGGCTGCAGATCGGCATCCATATCAGCCTCTGCCCAAGGGAGAACGCCGTCGCCTGACGGAGCCCACGCGCTAAACGGCGCCGGCAGGTCGTGCACCAGTTGGGGCAGGTCGGCGATCGTCGTGCTGACATCGACATTGTCGTGCTTGCGAGTGTTAGTGCCGAGCCAGTGGTCGAGCGCCACCCCTCCKGACAGCCACCAACGCGCCGATGACGGCCCGAGCAGCTCCGCTATGACTCGCGGGGGCAGGGGTTCCCAGCGCGTCGCGAGGGTGGGTGCGGATAAGGCCATGGCTCAAGGCTACCCGTAGGCGGCTGTGGTTTGTCGAAATGGCATTGGGATCGAACCCACCTGTCCGTGAACCGTCCCGGGTTTGATGCCGCTATCTTCTCTGAGAAAGATAGTGATTATGCCCAAGCAGTTCCCTCCCGAGGTCCGTGACCGTGCAGTGCGCATGACCATGGACCGGTTGTCCGAGTACCCGTCTGTTTTATGCCGTCTGCAAGGCACTGGCGCCGAAGCTCGGAGTCGGTGCAGAATCGCTGCGCCGTTGGGTTGTTCAGGCCCAGGTCGATGCCGGTGAGAAGACCGGACCAGGCAGTGACGAGCTGGAGGAAATCAAGCGGCTTCGGGCTGAGGTGCGGGACTTGAAGGAGTCCAACGAGATCCTGAAACAGGCCTCGATTTTCTTCGCGAGGGAGCTCGACCCTCGCCGCCGCTGATCTGGCGGTTCATCGACGAAATGCGGGCTGTTGGTTACGCGGTCGAGTCGATCTGCGCCGTCCTGCGGGAGCAGTGCGTGCGGGTCGCCGCACKAACCTACCGGGYGGGGAAGAAACGCCTGCCGGCCCTGCGCACCCTCGAAGACGCACGCGTCACCGACGCGCTCCGCAGCTTGAAAGTCCCTGATGTGAAGGGACGCCCCCGGCCGAGATCATCTACGGGAGGCGGAAGATGACGCAGTGGCTGCGCCGTAACGGCTTCCCGGAAGCCTCCAAACACACCGTGGACCGGCTCATGCGTCCAGAGGGCATGAACGGACTGGTCCGAGGCCGCAAGACCCGCACAACGATCCCCGGCAAGGACGGCCGCCGCGCAGGAGACCTGCTGGTCCGGGGCTTCACCGMCCCGGCCCCGAACCGTACTTGGCTCGGTTCTGTGGTTCTTGGTTGGGCGCAGAGAAACATCCAGTTCGCGTCTTCGCGATCAAGCGAGATAGCGGGCGGGCGGGACGCAAGCTTTCCCGCTCAAGGCACCCGGGAGTTGTTCCGTTAATTCAACTCGACCCCACCGGGCAGGGGGCTGAAGGCGGAAAAGCCCACTCTGTCCGGCATGATCGGGTGAATCTTGAGCAGCACGGGCCGATGACCACGACGATAATCGACGTATGACTGAGCACTTACCGTCCTGGCCGACCACACCACCGACCTACGGTTCAGTCGTTTTGCGCGAGTTCACCGACGACGACGTACATCTCGCCTTCGAGCTGGGGGATGATCCTTACGTCCCTCTCATTGGCAGCCTTCCCGCACTCCCCACGGCGCAGCAGGCTTTGGAGTGGATTTACCKGCAGCGCGGCCGGTTCGCCGAAGGAAAAGGGCTGTCCTTCGCCATCGCCGATGCCGAGTCCGACAACGCCGTCGGTGCCATCGGACTGTGGCTTCAGAACATGTCGGCCGGCCGCGCGACGGTCGGCTATTCGGTTGCCCCCGCGCACCGGGGCCGCGGGATCGCCAGCAGCGCGTTGAAGGCACTGACCGCGTTCACTTGGACCATCCCCACTCTGCACCGGATCGAGCTGTACATCGAGCCGTGGAACAGCAACTCAAGTCGCGTTGCCGAGGCATCTGGTTTCCAGCGGGAGGGCCTGCTCCGCAGCCACCAGGAGATTGGTGACTCCCGGCGCGACATGCTGCTCTACGCGACAACGCGGCCTTGACCCTATCTTGGCTGTTGGTGTTCGTTTCTGCTCAGCCGGAGTGTCGCAGCAGGGTCCGCTTTCGGAATCGTGAAGCGTCCCGCAGCAGGTTCCCGAAACGGAACGCTTCGGATCCGTTCTGYCTGCGGGCGGGGCCAGCCAAACTCGCTTGTACTAACGAGGTTGGGGGAACCGAAATGAGTACGCCTATGGTGCCGGCTCGCACGTCAACTGCTCGACTAAACAAACTGGCCGTTGCGGCCATCATTTTCGCCGCCATCGCTGCATCAGGATTCTGGGTATTCGGCGTCGCGGTTCTCGCTGTATTTGCAGTGGGGGCAGGACACGTTGCCCTCAATCAGATCCCTCTAAGAGGCGACCGAGGCCGCGGGCTAGCCATTGCTGCCCTGGCCATTGGGTATGGCATAGCCACACTGGCATTGATCAACACTCTGGGGTTCATACCGAGCGCGGTCCAGCAGATCTCCATTTAGTACTGCGGCTGACGAGCCTAGCCTCCAGCCTTKACCCTACTTCCTTGGGACTACGGCAAGGACTTACACGAAAAGGGTTGCCGTAACGGGATCMACTATCGGACGGCCGCACGCTCGGCACGGGCGGGAAGCTTTTGCGCATCGGTAGGCTAAGCCCATGGCATTGGRGGATGCGGCGCAGCCGCAKGCAGTTCGGTCACACAAGGTGGTCCTGGATGCGTACGCGTTCATCAAGGGCTGGCTCATCGCCACCTCGCTCTGGGTGGGAGTGCTACTGCTCCTGGTGGCGGCAGGCTATGGCGTACGCGCCGCGCGGGACGGCACCGACCCCGGCCACGTGTGGGGCTTTTTGGGCATGGTGATTCTGTATGGCTTCGGAGGTTCGTTGGTGGTTCCGGCGCCATTGGCCTGGGTGTCGGCCTATCTCTTGCGCCCGGTCCGGAATCAGTGGATCCACATCGGGGCCTTTTTCGCGGTGCCCACCCTCGTGTTCTGGTTGCTGGGAAGCGTCTTGGGCTTCGGCTGGCAACCCTGGCTGCTGATCCCGTGGGCCACTGTTGGCGCAGCGGCAGCCATCGGCCGTTGGGCAATCCGCAAAGACGTCGTTGCCTCGAATTCTGCAGCTAACCCGGCCTGACCGCCCGTTGCACGATCCCCAACGGGACGCCCCTGGGGCGTCGCTAACGGGGTTGGCCGCGCTTGTTAACCGGTGCCTCCGCCGGAGTTCGTCCCACGGCGGAATGTGTACGCACGACTTCGTGGTGCAATACTGCGTTGATGAACATCCTCGAGTGGTGGCCTCTGGTCGACGCGGAAACACGCGACTGGCTCGTTGAGCACAACGGCGAACMGCTGMCGCMGAATGTAATCGCCGACATCATGGCAGTTACGGGCGGCACGACCGATTCTGAGTGGTGGGCTGGCGAATCAGCAGACGGTCMCCAGCTTTCCGACGAGGCCGTGGATTGGATCGAGGCTGTCGCCAACGACGAGGAGCCGACTGCCGGCTGAAATGTTCTGCTGCGTCCTGCTGAGGGTTCCCCTCAGCCTGGCCAGTCGGTTGGCGGCTTGGCTTCGAGGGCGGGTTGTAGGAATTGGTAGGCCTTGCTGCAACGGCCTTCCCACCTCTTAACCCGCCGCCGCAGCCATTATTTCGCCGTCATCGCCGTCTGCATGTTCGGCGCGCGACCCGGTACGGTTCACACCGCCATCGAGCGGGTGGTTAGGCTGGGTGGATGGCGACAGTTATTCTCGTGCGGCACGGCCGCACCACAGCCAATGCCACTGGACTGCTGGCCGGCCGGGCCGTCGGCGTCAGCCTGGACCAGATCGGGCGCGACCAGGCGGCTCTGACCGGAGACCGGCTCGCGGCCGTGCCCGTAGTCGGGGTGGTGTCGAGCCCTCTTGAGCGTTGTCAGCAGACCGCCCAGCTAATCCTCGATCGCCAGGCTGGCACGCCGTACGCGCCGGTCGATCTCGATCTCACCGAGTGCGATTACKGCCAGTGGCAGGGCCGCACTCTCAGTGATCTCGCGACCGAGGATTTGTGGCCGGTTGTGCAGTCGCAACCGTCCGCCGTCGTCTTTCCCGGAGGTGAATCCATGGCCGCGATGCAGGCTCGGTCGGTGGCAGCGATTCGACGCCACGATGCAGCCTTCGAAGCCGAGCACGGGCCAGGGGCCGTGTGGGTGGCGGTGAGTCACGGTGAMATCATCAAGTCAATCCTCGCCGACGCGCTCGGCATGCACCTTGACCTGTTCYAGCGTATTAACGTGGGCCCCGCCTCAGTATCGATCGTTCGCTACGGCGCTAGTCGGCCGAGCGTCTACGCTACCAACACCGACGCGGGTGATCTGTCGTGGCTGTCGAACGGCATCCAATCTGGCGACGCGCCGGTGGGTGGCGGTGCAGGGCAAAAGGCGCCATGAACCCCATGTGCCTAAAATACTGACATGCCTACACGTGTTCACGAGTTTGCCTGGCCTGATCGGGTCGTCGTTGGCACCATTGGCCTTCCGGGGGCGCGCACGTTCTACCTGCAGGTGCGCGCAGGGACGCAGATGGTGAGTATTGCCCTGGAGAAGCAGCAGTCGGCTCTGCTCGCGGAGAAGATCGACGAAATGCTCGACCAGCTCATCACYGTCGAGGGCAACCCCTTCAGCGTTCCCACGAGTACTCCCATTGAACTTGTCGACAATGACCAGCTCGAGGCCGTTCAGGAGCAGTTTCGAACCGGCGCCATGAGCTTAGGTTGGGACCCAACCACGGCCCAGGTCCTACTAGAGGCCTACCCCATCACCGATGTCGATGCTGATGACAACGACGAATCGCTTGATGAGGACGGCGCTAACGAGCCCGAAATGCTGCTGGTGCGAATGCCGGTCGGCACCGCCCGAGCGTTCGCCAAGCGCACCCGTGAGATCGTGGGCGCCGGGCGTCCGACGTGCTCCCTTTGCGGTTACCCCATAGACGCCGACGGGCACATCTGCACCCTTCCCGAGGTCTGATGCCAGCGCCGGACCTAGTGACCGCCGAGCTGACTCTCACCGGCCGCATCACGACGGCTTCAAACGCTACATTTCTGGGCAGCATCGGCGACGCGGTGGTCGTCTATAAGCCGATCGCAGGCGAAAGCCCGCTGCGGGATTTTCCCCACGGCACCCTGGCTCACCGGGAGGTGGCCGCCTACCTGGTCTCGCAGGTCTTCGGCTGGGACGTCGTGCCGCACACCTGGCTGCGCGATGKTCCGATKGGCGAAGGAATGGTGCAGCTCTGGCAGGAGCAAGACCCCACCCAAAGCGCCGTGAACCTGGTCGCGACGGACCACGTGCCGGAGACGGGCTGGAAACACGTTCTCGAGGGACGAGATGAGAACGGACGGATGGTCGCCCTCGTTCACGAAGACTCGCCAGCGCTCAGACGCATGGCGGTGTTCGACATCATCGTCAACAACGCCGACCGCAAAGGCAACCACATACTTGCCATGACGGACGGACACCKGCACGGCGTGGACCATGGGCTCACCTTTCACCGTGACCACAAGCTGCGCACGGTGCTGTGGGGATGGCTGGGACACGCTCTGACCGCCGAGGAACGCGACGGCATCKATCGCGTCAGCGAAGGACTGCACGGTGGGCTGGGCCGAAACCTGGCGGACTTGCTCAGCKCCGAAGAAATCGCATCGCTCGCCGCGCGCTGCGCCCGGTTGCGCTTGGCAGGGCGGTTTCCGGCTCCGAGCGGTGAGATGCCGGCGGTGCCCTGGCSGCTGTTCTAAGGGAATTACGGCTACGGGCTTCCCAGACTGTGTCACGTTGATGGCATGKAGCTTAAGGTAGCGACGGAGCTCATCATTMCTGAGCGCGAGCTCGGCTGGCGATTTTCCTAAGAGCCAGGCCCCCGGCCGGCAACCCTCTGTTCCGAAGGTTTGGGCGACAAGAGATACATCAACTGTCACCGGGAATTCGCTGCCCAAACGCCGATAATAGCGCCTATGTATCCCGCGTTGTTGGTCCACCGGAGGTGGAGACGACCCGCCCGGGGGGCATCCCCCTAGGACTGCCGAAGGTTTGGTTGACTCCTGGCCTGTGAGTATTAKCCTCGGGGGTGGATCTGCGGGTACTAATAAACGCTGCATCCTTTCGAAGTGGGGTGCAGCGCTGGGGGAGGCCTTTGGTGGCGAGAATTGGGGGTGTGGACAGTGTCCACACTTTGGGTCTCGGAAGGCACGCTGTGTGATGAGGTTGATTACCGAGGTTGGTCYAGTGGCCAAGCTGACTGACACGTCCGCTTCTCCTGGGAATGACTCGCGTCGACCGTGCGTTGCGGTAAGGCATTCCCCACCGATTTTCATGTGAAGGCATCCGAATGAAGCGATMAGAAAGTGCCTGTCAGCGCCGGAAAATTTCGAGAAAGCGTCGTCTTGGTCGATGTCGGCCACGCTGAGCCTTATCGGAAGCCGGACGACGCTGCCGGAGCCGGATCCACGGCGACTTCCCGGGTGGTGCCTGCCCCGTTCTTCCAGGGGATGCGGTGCAGGCGGGCGGTGCGGACGATGGAGCGCTCGGGCACGAGAAGGCGCGAGCTTTCTTCTGACGCCGGTGCCGACGCGAATGGTCATCCGACCGGCCCGTCGGCGACCCGGTGGCCGGTCGAGGGCCCCCGCCCGCCGTCAGCAGTTGCCGTCCGGGCCGCCGAACCAGAGCGTTTCATTCCAYGGGGCTGCGTACATGACAACCTCGGCCGTGTAGCAGGCAGGCCAGCCCTGCGAGGGAGTCAGGTTGGCGTCCAGCATCGCGCCGCCCTGTGGCGGCCAGTAGCCGATGGTCCGCTGGTAGGCCKCGTGCTGCCACCTCTGGTTGGCGAACTCGCCGCTTCCCATCGGCGGGAAGCTTGTCGTCCCAGTGGTCTCGCCCCCGTAGTCGATCTCGGTGGCGTTCTTCGTCAGGGCGCCGCCCTGGTAAAGGGTGTCGGGGTAGTAGCCGATGGCGTTGGCCCCCTGCGTGCCGTTATAGTAAAGCCACCACCGTCCCCCGGTGTGCCAGTAGGCGAGCTCCATGACGTATTGCGATCCACCCTTGACGCTGATGGGAGCGACGGCCATCGCTGGGGCGAACGACGCCGACGTCTGCACGAATGCCCCACAGGTCAGGTTGTAGCAACCAGTGGACCCGTAATCATCGGCCGTCCAGTACGTGAACAGATGGGGCCGCGAGTCGTTATACATTTGGGGATAGACCTGCCATCCGCACTCKATCGTCTGAAGATTGGCGCCGCTCCCCGCGACATACCAGTGCTGGGAGAGCGAGAACACTTGATTGGCGCCAATGGCCGGCTGCCATACGTTCAGGTAGCTGTGACCACCACCGTTGTTCACGTTCTGATAGGCATGGGCCCAACGGTGCGTCACCGGAACGGTGGCCGGTTCAGACGCCCGKGGAGGGCGGCCCGCCCCCCGAGGGCCCTTTGCGAAAAAATCCTGCAAGGTCTCGAATCGGGTGAGTGTTTCGAGTGTGACGCGCCGCATGGGGATGGTGCCCTCAGGGCAATGCATGACATTCCCGTGCCAATCTTTCCGGTCCGGATCGAGGGGAGAGGCCACAGGGGAGTCGACGCGCTCGTCTTCCCCGGCCGCTGACTCCGTTCTTGGGCGRCTCTCGAKCGGAGGCAGATCTGGGGCCGTGGGCACTTTGTCGGATGAACCCCTCAGCGCGGGCTGCTGCTCCAGGGGAATGCAGTCGTAGATCGCCCCGGACTCATCCACGAAGCTGTGCTGAGCATCGACGTTCTMATAGAGCCCGACGATGTGCGCCTTCATCTCGGCGAACGCGTCCTTGTGAGCGACTCGGCTCCCGGGCATCAGCGCGAAGTTGCGGTGCTTCTGGGCCTGCAGCGAATCGAGATAAGCCGACAGGGACGGGATTCCTCGCGGATCAGGCATTTTTCTTCCTCACACTTGACGAGATTGAATACGTTCKAACAGGCCAGTCGTAGGATGGCGAAATGGAACACGAAGAAAGGTATATGGGGCGGCGATTCGTCGTGACGACGAGACAGACGTCCACGGGGGAATGGTCCTACTCGGCGGAGATGGCCGACACCGGGCGGAGGGCTCCTCTCGTCGAAGACCCGAAAACCACATATTMCTCCGAGGAGGCGGCGGCACGCGCTGGCGTCTCTGCGGCCGCAGGCGCGATCGACAGAGCTCGGACGACTCGCGGAAAGCCATAACATTCCTTTGCGCGACGACGCTGGTGCCACCTCGACGAGGTTCCACGAGCAAGTATCAATACCTTGGTGTGCCACAAACGGTGGAGGGCACGACGAGTGGGCKATCGTGGTTGAAGGCGGCGTTGCGGAGTTGATGAAGGGTGGCCCTTCGGAGTCGCCCTGCACGGGGTGCCACTATGGTTTTCGCCCGGCGGCGGGGCGATAGTCTACTGGGCTTGGTCGCTCCGCACGGCGCAGCAATGACCTCCAAGTGATTCACGACTTTCCCGCCTTCGCATACGACGTGGACTAAAAACTCCACATAGTAGAAAATGTGTTTTCTCGCATCCCAAGTTTGAAAGAGTCGCTCGACTTTGCGTCTCATGTGCGGCATTTACGAGATCCCAATCGAACCCTAGAGTGCGTGGCGTTACTGGACCGTTACTCCCTGCCGATGCCCCATTTCATTGCCCGTGACGGGGAGAACAACCGGTTCTTCAACATGTCCTTGGCCCGGCGCCATAATGCTCGAGGTCCTGGACGCGGCCGAGGCCGACGTGTCCGCCGCCGCGTCGACACGGTCCTAATGGCGCCCGGCGAAGCGGGGCACAAGTGAGCCAGGAGTGAGCGCAGGATCGTGTGTGCACCCTGCCAACCGCGTCTCCTCGAAGCTTGGGCCGGGCGCCGCGGCCGTATTGCGACGCTCCGGCTGGACTAGCGKTTCTTGCCGTTTCCCTGGCGCGGCACCAGGCCACCGAACATCCTGCGCGGTAACGCTGATGTAACGCCCCGGGCGTCTAATTGTGTCGTTTAGAAAGAACACCAGGAGGACCGGAGCCCGAAGACGGGGAGCGGCCGAAGACGTCGAGGTTTTAATGAACGAGTTTCTTGATCCCCAGCGCTCTTCAGATCCACCGCTCCGATTAGGCACCCCTGGTCTGAGTAGCCTCAACCCCGACTGACATCATGGCTCAATTCACAAGCCTCCGGTCAGAGCCCGGACCCGGGCTGATGGCCACCAATCGTTGAACAGTAGGTCCGCAATTCCGAAGGAGAACTGACATGATTGAGCCGGATTCATCATCAAATTTTGCGCCTGGAACCGTCCCGGACGGCGAGTCGAGCTCGGCCGAGACAACCGGCCGGTACATCGTCGTCTTTGCCCAGGACGACACGAACGCCTCGGCGGTGCTGGAG
>NZ_JBFTHK010000044.1:0-29808 GCF_056394205.1 Arthrobacter sp. 10T413_2
GGACACGATTGTGCCCGGCGGCGCCCCTCCCCCGGATCCTTGACTGCGTCCCGCATTCGGYCGGTCAGCGGCATGTGCCGCCCGCCACCACCGGGCACGTCACGACATCCTGTTCAGCAGCGGCGACTCAAGAAAACGGCTCAGCAACACCCGCTCAGCAACACCGCCTCAGCAACACCGCCCTTGAGGCGCGGTGTCCTGCCGGTCGGTCCGGTCACGCCAGAACTCCCGCTCTGTCAGCGGCGGACCGGCATGACCGGAGGCCTCGTGGTGTTCCAAGTACTTCTTGTAGGCATCCGCGCCCAGCACCCCGCTGAGATACCCGGCAATCCCCCGGAACCCGGCGATTACCACGTTCATGGCCGGCTCCGCATCAGTGGTGTCCGGACTTTTCCAGCCGCTGCCCGGCCGGAAGGCTGTTCCACTCGGCTACGAGTTCGCGCTCCGCCGGGGTGGGGATGAACCCTGCCGGTGCGAAGACGCGGGAGGCCTGGGCGGGGTCTTCGTGCTCGGCGTTCGGCAGCCCCGCCGCCGTGTTCCGCAGGGCCTTGATGGTTGCAATCACGGCCGTGATGATGACGATGATGCTCAGCACCACGAAGATGATCGACAGCCAGCCCTGGATCATGGTGTTGCGCACCACGGCCTCCATCGCCGCCTGGGTCTTGGCAGTGCCGAAGGAGGTCTTGCCGTCCGCAAGCGCCTTGGCGAAGGCTGCGTTGTTGGCGAAGTAGCCCACTGCCGGAACGGGCGAGAATATCTTGTAGAAGCTCGCCGTGATTGTCACGACGGCGGCGAACGCAAGCGGCACCGCCACGATCCAGAGATACTTCAGGGCGGTGCGCTTGGCGGCGATGGCCAGGCAGACCGAGAGGGCGATGGCCGCCAGCAGCTGGTTGGCGATCCCGAACAACGGGAACAKGGTGTTGATGCCGCCGAGCGGGTCGGTGACGCCCATCAGCAGCACCGCACCCCAGGCGACCACCATGATGGCGGTGCAGAGCCACGCCCCCGGACGCCAGGAGTGCTCCTTGAACTTCGGAAGGAAGTTGCCGATCGAGTCCTGCAGCATGAAGCGCGCAACCCGGGTACCGGCGTCGACCGCCGTGAGGATGAACAGTGCCTCGAACATGATGGCGAAGTGGTACCAGAACGCCATCATTGCGGTGCCGCCGATGAACTGCTGCATGATGTGAGCCAGGCCGACGGCGAGCGTGGGCGCGCCGCCGGAGCGGGACACGATGCTCTGCTCCCCCACGTCCTTGGCCGTCTGCGCAAGGTCGCCGGCGGTGATGTTGACTCCGGACAGGCCCAGGCTGTTGACCCACGCGGCTGCGGTTTCGACAGTGCCGCCGGTCAGCGCCGCGGGGGCGTTCATGGCGAAGTAGATGCCGCGGTCAATGGAGATGGCGGCCACGAGGGCCATGATGGCCACGAAGGATTCCATGAGCATGCCGCCGTAGCCGATCAGGCGCGTCTGGCGTTCCTTTTCGATCAGTTTCGGCGTGGTGCCCGACGCGATCAGCGCGTGGAAGCCGGACAGGGCGCCGCAGGCGATCGTGACGAACAGGAACGGGAACAGCGAACCGGAAAAGACCGGGCCGTTGTCGCGGCTGGCGAACTCGCTGAACGCCKGGACGGTGATCTCGGGACGGACCACGATGATCGCCAGAGCAAGCATCACGATCACGCCGATCTTCATGAAGGTGGAGAGGTAGTCGCGGGGTGCCAGGAGGAGCCAGACGGGAAGGATCGCGGCGATGAAGCCGTAGATGATCAGGCCCCAGGCGATGGTKACCTTGTCCAGGTGGAAGAACGCGGCACCCCAGTCGGTGCCTGCCACGGCGCCGCCGCCGATGATGGCGGCCATGAGGAGCACGAAGCCGATGATGGAGACCTCCATGACCTTCCCCGGCCGGATGTAGCGCAGGTACACGCCCATGAAGAGGGCGATCGGAATGGTCATGCCCACCGAGAAGACGCCCCACGGGCTTTCGCCCAGGGCGTTGACGACCACCAGGGCGAGGATGGCGACAATGATCACCATGATCAGCAGCGTCGCGACCAGGGCGGCGGTGCCGCCGATCACGCCAAGCTCTTCGCGGGCCATCTGGCCCAGGGAGCGGCCGCCGCGGCGCATGGAGAAGAACAGGACGAGGTAGTCCTGGACGGCACCGGCCAGAACGACGCCGAGGATGATCCAGATGGTGCCTGGCAGGTAGCCCATCTGGGCTGCGATGACCGGGCCCACCAGCGKGCCGGCGCCGGCGATGGCGGCGAAATGGTGGCCGAAGAGGACGTTGCGGTCTGTGCGGACGTAGTCCTTGCCGTCGGCCTTGTATTCGGCCGGGGTGGCACGGCGGTMGTTGGGCTYGAGCAGGTAGCGCTCAATGACCTTGGAGTAGAAGCGGTAGCCGATCAGGTAGGTGCAGACTGACGCGAACACAAACCAGATGGCGTTGACGGTCTCGCCGCGGATGATAGCGAGCATGAACCAGGCGACGCCGCCCAGCAGGGCGATGGCCGCCMACAGCGCGATCCTGGCGGGGGTCCATGTGCGATCCGCGGCGTCGCGGACCGAGTCATCCACCGACGTCGGGGGAAGGGACGGGTCCGGAAAGATCCCGTCGTCGAGCTGTACTGTTCCGTGCGTGCTGACATCTTGCGTGGTTCTGTGTGTGCTGTCGCCTTGTGTGCCGTCTGGCATTGTGCCCATGTCTCCTCCTCGAGAATCCCAGCTGGGCAGTCCACCGGTGCAGAACTGCCCCCCKGCACCCTACCAACGCGGCCGCGCCCCGGGGCCGCACCTGCGCCCGGCGGTGCAGTCCGCGCGACGAGCGGTCGGCCGGACGCGGTGAACGGTCCGGGGGCGTGGCTGGGCCAGGGCCCATGGGGCCGCCTCGGCCCGTGGCCGCGGCCGGCGGGAGCGGGGCTAGGCCATGCTGGAGCTAGTCCGGGTGCGGGGCTAGGCCGGGGGGTTGCTGAGCTGCATCAGGCGGGCCTCGCAGAGGTCCAGCCAGCGCACTTCGGCCTCGGTCTGGAAGATGAGGGAGTCCAGCACCAGGACTCTGGCGGTATCGGCCGGGCGCTGGAGGGCGGCGGTGTCGCGCCGGGACTTGGTGTACTCCTGCAGGGCCCGGATAGACACGGCGCGCTGGGCCTGGATGATGGCGCCGACGTCGGTTCCGGGAATCGTCAGACCGAGCGCGAGCTTGATGGCCAGTTCATTCCGGGGCGGGTTCGCGCGGGAGACCGGGAGCGCGAACCATTCCCGGGCCTCGGTTCGGCCGGCCGGGGTGATGCTGTAGATGATGTGCCCGTCGCCGTCGCCGCCGTCTTTTTGGACGAGTCCGTCGCGTTCCAGCCGGTCTAGGGTCGTGTAGACCTGCCCGATGTTCAGTGGCCAGGATGCCCCCGTGCGGTCCTCGAACTCGGTCCTGAGCTGGTAGCCGTAGCGCGGCCGGTCCTGCAAGAGGGCGAGGAGACTGTGGCGGATAGACATGGCACTCCCGGAGGTCAGGAAACCACACAGCATACACGCGCCCCAAGACGCGTGTATACCGCGTATGGAATTACATTATCGTCATTCAAGGACCGACAGCAAAACGGCGCATGCCATTGACGGAATAAGTCGTTCCCGACCTGCGGTTTGACCTGCGGCTTAAGACCMGGCGGCGCCGTGGCGTCTAGTCCACAGCGTCCGGCGCGAGCCCGGCGCTACATGACCAACAGGACTTTGCCGACGTGGTCGCCTGAATCAAAGTAGGTGTGCGCGGCGGCGACCTGGTCCAGCGGGAAGGTCTTGGCCACGAGGGGCCGAATCCTGCCGTCGGTCAGCATCGGCCAGACGGCATCGCGGACGGCGTTCATGATCACGGTCTTTTCCTCGACCGGTCGGGGACGCAGGGCCGTGGCGATGATGGCCGCCCGTTTGCGCAGCAGCTGCCCCAGGTCCAGTTCCGCTTTCGCCCCGCCCTGCAGCCCGATCACCACGAGACGCCCGTAGTCGGCGAGCGCCTCGATGTTCTGCCCAAGGTACTTGGCGCCGACGACGTCGAGTATGACGTCCGCCCCTTTGCCGCCGTTCTGCGCGCGCAGGCTCGCGGGGAAGTCTTCCTCCGCGTAATTGATGGCGATGTCTGCACCGAGGAACGCCTTGGCAGTGCTTACMTTCTCCGCGTTGCCGGCTGTCGTGGCCACCCGCGCGCCGACGGCTTTCGCCAGCTGAATGGCCATGGTGCCGATACCGCCGGTGGCTCCGTGGATGAGGACGGTTTCGCCCGGCTGCAGCTGCGCCGTCATGATCAGGTTGGAATAGACGGTGGCCGCGACCTCCGGCAACGACGCCGCAGTGACCAGGTCCACGCCGTCGGGAATCCGCAAAACCTGCCCCGCGGGCACGGCAACCTTCTGGGCGTAGCCACCGCCGGAGAGCAGCGCCACCACCTTGTCCCCCACCGAGAACGCCTTGGTGACGCCCGGGCCGAAGCCCGCGATCCGGCCGGAGACCTCCAGCCCGGGGATCTCGGAGGCGCCCGGGGGCGGCGGGTAKAACCCCTTGCGCTGCTGGACGTCCGCACGGTTCAGGCCCGCGGCCACGACGTCGATCAGAACCTCGCCGGGGCCGGCCACCGGGGCCTCGACCTCACGGACCTCCAGGACCTCGGGTCCGCCGGGCTCAGAGATATAGACAGCCTTCATGGAGCACTCCCGATTCCTAACTGGCCCCGCGCACCTGCGCCGCGATCGCCAGGTCCGATCAACATCTCTCCCCAGAATATGGCGGGGAGCCATACGCGTCCGCAAGCGCAGCGCGTTTTTTGTGGCAGCCGACTGCCTATGAAAGACTACTCGTTAAGGAAGGTTGTCCGAGCGGCCGATGGAGCTGGTCTTGAAAACCAGTGTGCGGTAACCCCGTACCAAGAGTTCGAATCTCTTACCTTCCGCGGGAGCGCAGAGTCTGCGCGATGCAGTTAGCGCAAATTTTGCGCGGTTCAGAGGCCGGTTGAGTCAATCGAGAGATTGTCCCAGCCGGCCTCACTCGTCTCCCGGCTCGCTCGTCCGGCATTGTGGCCGAGGGTTTCGCTTTGCATGCCGCAAGATCAGCGCATTCTTTCCGCGTGAATAGCACCCTGATGCCCAAAACGCAAAGCTGGGCGGTACGATCAGCCTCGTGAAGAAGAACACCACCAGCATCACCAGCATCTTTGGCCTCAGCCTTGCGCTGACCTTTGGTGCCATGGCGGTGTCTCCAGCCGCCGGCGCTGCCACCCAAACAACCGCAACCCGCTCCGCAGGCACAGCGGTCCCCGCGCTCACGGCAGCCCCCATGACCAGGGCCGCATACAATGCATCCTTCGTCCTCCTGGCGGCTGACTACCAAGCCGCCGCCCAGCGTTTCGTTGACGCTCAGGCCAGCGAATACGCCTACCAGGCGAGCCTCCGGCCCACCCTGGACAAAGCACTTGCGGCCAAAAAAGCCGACATTGACGCCACAAACGCGGCCTACGACAAAGCGACCGCGGCCCTGAGAAAAGCGAACAGCGCACAACAGCCCGCGCTCGACAGGGCTCTGGCAGCGGAGAAGGCGGCGTACGCCCAGAAAGCCGCCGAGCACATCAAAGCCATGGACGATCTCGCCGCCGCCCAAGACAAAAAGCGGCCCGCCCTGGATGCCGCTATCGCGGCCGAAAACGCTGCCTTCGACCGGAAGACCCAGGCCTACGCCAAGGCCGTCGCCGACCTGACCGAGGCGAATAACCGGGTCAAACCAGCGCTCGAACAAGCCATCGCCAACGAATACGCCAAATACGCCAGCACGAGAGCGACCTATGACGCGGCGGTCTCCAAAGCCAACACGACGCTCTCCGCGAAGAAAGTCGCCTCCGCCAAGGAATACGCAGCAGCGAAAACCACCGCAGCGAAGGACCTGGCCAAAGCGACGTACGCGAAAGCCGCAGCCAGCTACGCCGCTGAAATCGCCGCCCTCAAGGCCGCTTACGCCAAAGAGGCCCCCGCCCGGGACGCCCGCATCCAGGCGCTCCGCGACGGGTACACCCGATCCAAGGCAGCCTACGCAKCCGCACGAGCCCAGCTGGCGGCACAACACGACGGCKAATACCGCGCCAAGTCCGGCCGCATCGCAGCCCTGAAGAACGCGTACACCCAGTCCAGGGTCGACTACAAGAAGGCCCGGACCCAGCTCAAGAACGCCTACGCCAAGGAAGCCCCCGCCCGGGACGCGCGGGTCGCCGCCCTCAAAGACGGGTACACCAAATCCCAGGCAGACTACAGCCTCAAACGGGCCCAGCTGGCGGACGCGCACGCCAAGGCCGTGGCCGACTACAAAGCCAGCACCTCTGCCCTCCGCACCAAATACGCCCGGACCGTAGCCGGCAACGGAACCCGGCTGGCGGCCACCGTCACTGCCTTCGCGGCAGCAGGGACGAAATACACCATGGCGCTGGCGCGCCTGCGCGCAAGCTACCCGGCGTACAAAAGCTGACACCTGAAGCGAAAGGCCCATCGAACAGCKGGGCCAAGGCAGAACGCCCCACGACCTGATAAAGGAACCCATGGAACGCCGACACTTTCTCACACTCCCGCTGGCCGCTCTGGCGGTCCCCGGACTGATGGCAGCCGGTGCCGGCTCGGCTAACGCGGCCACTCCTGCCCGGGCCCTCAAAGGCGCATCCAACGGCGGCCGTGACGCCCTGTCGTTCAGGCAGATAAAGGGCCTCAACCCCGACTGGTATTACACCTGGCAGGCCACGCGGACCTACACCGGAAAACCCTTCGTCCCGATGATCAAGGACGGCAGGAGACTGCTCCAACGAGATGCGCTCGGCTTTGTGAACCGGGAGCTGGGCCAGACGAAAACCGCCAACCTCCTCGGCTTCAACGAACCCGACCACCCGCTCCAGGCCAACATGTCCGTCGATGAAGCCGTCCGGCTGTGGCCGCTGCTGCAGACGACCGGGCTGCGGCTCGGGTCTCCGGCCACGATCAGCCCGGACGCCAAGTGGCTCGACCAGTTCATGCTCCGGGTCAAGCGGGAAAACCTGCGCGTCGACTTCATGACCATGCACTGCTACGCCTGGCCGGACACCGCAGACTTCCTCAGGAAGGTAGCCCGCCTCCACGACAAGTACCAGCGCCCCGTCTGGGTCACCGAATACGCCGTCGCAGACTGGAATGTCTCCAAGACCCACAAGAACGAGTTCACCCGCCCGATGGTCGAGAGGTTCATGCGCGAGACCGTCGCGGGCATGCGAAAGCTACCGTACKTGGAAAGGTTCGCGTGGAAGAACCGCCCCATCAACGACCCCCAAATGGGCACGTCATCACTGTTCAAACTGGACGGCACGTTGACATCAACCGGCAGGCTCTACGCGTCACTCTAGGCGGGCGTGGTGCGCGTTTGCGGCGGTGCTTGACCGCCAGTTGACCGCTCGGGGAGCACGACGGCGGCCGCAGCGGAGCACGGGGCTGAGTGCCGCCACGTGTGCTGCTATTTGCGCCGCGGACAGCCTCCCCATTGAAAGTGTCGGGGCCCCGTCATAGTCTCGCTGTGTCTCCACCAGTTCGTCTCAATCACAACGCCTCCAACACCCACACGAGTCCGGCGGCCGCACGACGATGCCAGTGCCGCCACAGAGAGCAGGAGTCCCCATGCCCACACCCGACCACTCCAACGGCGCACCATGCTGGATCGACCTCATGACATCGGACGCCGAGAAGGCCAAGTCCTTCTACGGCGCGCTATTCGGCTGGACCTTCCAGACCGGCGACGAAGAGAAGTACGGCGGCTACATCACCGCCTCGAAGGACGGAAAGTCCGTGGCCGGCATGATGCAGCAGCGGCCGGACCAGGCAGCCTGGCCMGACATGTGGTCCACGTACCTGCGCTCGGAGGACGCTGCGGCCACCGTCAAGGCTGCGACGGAGCACGGCGGGCAGGTCTATATGGAGCCCATGGTCGTCCCGGAACAGGGCAGCATGGCCATGATCGCGGACGCCACAGGCGCGTCGATTGGCGTGTGGCAGCCGGCCGAGATGAAGGGCTTCGAACTGGCGGCCGAACCGGGCGCACCGGCCTGGCACGAACTGCACACCAAGGACTACGCCACCGCCGTCAAGTTCTATCAGGACGTGTTCGGCTGGGACACCGACGTCATGAGCGACACCCCGGAATTCCGTTACACCACGCTGGGCGCAGGGCCAGCAGCMAAGGCCGGGATCATGGACGCTTCGGCCTATCTGCCGGCCGAAGTTCCTTCCAACTGGCAGGTCTACTTCGCCGTGAAGGACGCCGACGCCACCATTGCACAGGCCCTCTCCCTCGGCGCCACGGTGGTCGACGGGCCGGACGACACCCCCTTTGGCCGGCTCGCCACGCTCGCCGACCCCACCGGAGCGATGTTCAAGATCGTGGCTGACACCGGCCAGGGAGCTCAGCCCGCCGCGGACGCGTAGCCCCGGAGCCCGGGACCGCTAACCCCGGTCTCCCCGACAGGCGGGGCCGAAAGGCCTCAGCCACCTAATTACAAAAATTGTTGTAAGAAATACCGGCCAGTCCCTTCCCCGAGGGCTACTGGCCGGTATTCTGCTGTGGAGCGCCCGGTGGAGGCACCCGGACACCGCTCACCTGCATCATCAGTCACCGCTGCCCGGGGCTTTCGAGCCGCTCCGGGAAGGCTGCGGCGCGTCTCGCTGGGGGACGTCCCGCCGAATGCACGCTTAATCCATACGTTGTTCATTCACCCCTGTTTGGATGGGCCCGGCACGACTTGACCAGGAGTTCAGGCCGGCCACTGTCCGCTGTACCCGGCGGACGCACTGCACCCTGCCCTTTACCCGGGGCACCCTAATGAGAGTTAGAGCGGATGAAACAAACACCCTGGAAATCAGTGCTGGGCACAGCCCTGTCGGCGGCGCTCATAGCGGCTCCGCTGGCAGCAGCCCCGGCACATGCCGTGGAGGCTTCCCCGGCGGCAACCGGAACGTCACCGGTGGTCATCAACGAGGCCTACCTCAGCGGCGGCAGCTCCGGCGCCGCCTTCAAGAACAAATTCGTCGAGCTCTACAACAGCTCCGACGCGCCCGTTTCGCTGGACGGCTGGTCCCTCCAGTACCGCTCCGCCACAGGCACGGGAGCGCCGAGCTCGGTTGCAGCCCTGAGCGGCAGTATCCCCGCCCAGGGGTACTACCTCCTCAAGGGCGGCAGCAACGGCACCGCCGGCGCGGACCTCCCGGCCGCGGACTCCACCGCCACCGGATTCAACCCGGCCGGGGGCGGCGGCACGATCGTGCTGGCCAAACAGTCCAACGCACTCAACCCGCTGCTGACCGGCTCGGTCATTGAACCGGCCAACGTCGCGGACGTGCTCGGCTACGGCACGTCGAACACCTTCGAGACCCAGGCGGCCGCGGCGCCGTCGGGCAACACCGACGTCAAGAGCCTGAACCGCAGCAACGGCGCGGACACCAACAACAACTCCGCCGACCTCGCGCTMAACKGGGCCATCACGCCTAAGTCTGCCAACGGCACCGCAGATCCCGGCCCCGTCGACCCGCCCGCGGACCCCGGCACGCCCCCGGCCACCAAGACCATCGCCGAAATCCAGGGCACTGGCGCGGCCAGCCCGCTRGCCGGGTCCACGGTCACGACGCGCGGTAGGGTCACCGCGACGTTCCCCACCGGCGGTTTCGCCGGCTACTACGTCCAGACCGCCGGCACCGGCGGCGATCTCACGCCGGMCAACCACGCGGCGTCGGACGCTGTGTTCGTCTACTCGCCCTCCACGGTGGACTCCGTCAGGATCGGTGACTACGTCGAGCTCACCGGCGCCGTCAGCGAATTCTTCGGAATGACCCAGCTGACCGTTGCCGCGGCAGCCGATCTGAAGAAGCTCACCGAGGCCGCCCCGGAGGTCAAGGCCACCGGCTTCGCCCTCCCGGCCGACGAGGCGTTCCGTGAGTCCCTCGAAGGCATGCTGCTCACCCCGCAGGGACCGGTCACCGTGGCGGACAACTTCTCCCTGAACCAGTACGGCGAGATCGGCCTGGCCGGCGGCACCACCGCGCTGGAGCAGCCCACCGCCGTCGCGCCTTTCGGCTCCGCGGAATACACCGCCTCTGTGGCGGCAAATGCCGCCCGCGGCATCAAGCTCGACGACGGCGCCACCACGAACTTCCTCAAGGACGCCGCCACGAAGGCGCAGGTGCTCCCGTACCTGACCACGGACGACCACGTCCGGGTCGGCGCGCCGGTGACGTTCAAAACCAATGTGGTGCTCAGCTACGCGAACAACGCCTGGAAGTTCCAGCCTCTGACACAGCTCACGGCCGCCAACGCGGACACCGTGCAGCCGGCAAGCTTCGGCGCGACCCGCGCGGACTCCCCGGCGGCCGTCGGCGGCAACCTCAAGCTCGCCTCCTTCAACGTGCTGAACTACTTCCCCACCACGGGCGACCAGGTGGCAGGCTGCACCTTCTACCCGGATCGGGACGGCAACCCCATCACCGTCAAGGGCGGCTGCGACGTCCGCGGCGCCGCGAATGCGGAGAACTTCAAGCGTCAGCAGGACAAGATCGTCGCCGCCATCTCGAAATCCGGGGCCGACGTCGTCACGCTGATGGAGGTCGAGAACTCGGCCCAGTTCGGCAAGAACCGCGACGACGCCCTCGCCAAGCTCGTCGACGCCCTGAACATCGCCACGCCCGGGATCTGGGACTACGTCCGCACGCCCGCCAACGCACCCCCGCTGGCCGACGAGGACATGATCCGCACCGCGTTCATCTTCAAGAAGGCCACCGCGGAACCGGTGGGCGAGTCCATCATCCACAACGACACCGTCGCGTTCGCCAGCGCCCGCAAGCCGCTGGCCCAGGTCTTCAAGCCCGTCGGCGCCGCCGATGACAAGAAGTTCATCGCGATCGCCAACCACTTCAAGTCCAAGGGTTCCGCCGCCACGCCGGATKACACCGACAAGGGCCAGGGCGCCTCGAACCTTGCCCGCACCGCCCAGGCGCAGTCCCTGCTGGCGTTCTCCGATGAACTGCAGAAGTCCAAGGGCACGGACAAGGTCTTCCTGATCGGCGACTTCAACTCCTATGCCAAGGAGGACCCGATCAACGTCCTCACGGGCGCCGGCTACGTCAACCAGGATGAGAAGGCGAAGAACGCCGACGGCTCCGCCAAGCATTCCTACCTCTTCGGCGGCCTTGTGGGTTCGTTGGACCACATCCTCGCCTCCCCCGCAGCCAACGCCGCGGTCACGGGCGCCGACATCTGGAACATCAACTCCGTGGAGTCCGTGGCGCTGGAGTACAGCCGCTACAACAACAACGTCACCGACTACTACACGCCGGACCAGTTCCGGGCGAGCGATCACGATCCAGTGGTGGTGGGCCTGAACTTGCCCGTCACCCCGGCCAGCGTTGAGCTGAACTTCCTCGGGATCAACGACTTCCACGGCCGCATCGATTCCAACACCGTGTTCTTCGCGGGGACCWTCGAGAAGCTTCGCGCCGCCGCCGCACCGGGCGCTACGGCGTTCATTTCGGCCGGCGACAACATCGGCGCCTCGCTGTTCGCCTCCGCGATCGCCAAGGACCAGCCGACCATCGACGTGCTGAACGCGCTGGACCTGCGCACCTCCGCGGTGGGCAATCACGAGTTCGACGGCGGCTGGGCGGACCTGCGCGACCGCGTCAGCGCCGGCGGAACCAACGCGAAATTCCCGTACCTGGGCGCCAACGTCTATGCCAAGGGCACCACCACACCGGTCCTGCCGGAGTACACGGTCCTGGACATGAACGGCGTAAAGGTCGCCGTGATCGGCACCGTGACCCAGGAAGTGCCCTCGCTCGTCACGCCGTCGGGCATCGCGGACCTGGAGTTCGGGGATCCCGTCGACGCCATCAACCGGGTCGCGGCAAAGATCAAGGCGGACAAGGTCGCCGACGTCATCATCGTGGAGAACCACGACGGCGCCGGGTCCGGTGCGCCCGAGGGCGCCACCCTGGAACAGGAAGTCGCCGCCGGCGGCCCCTTCGCCAAGATGGTCCAGAAGGTCACCCCGGATGTTGCCGCGATCTTCAACGGCCACACCCACAAGCAGTACGCCTGGGACGCGCCGGTCCTGGATTCGGCGGGCCAGCCCACCGGCAGGACCCGCCCGATCGTCCAGACCGGAAACTACGGCGAGTTCATCGGCCAGATCCAGCTCATCGTCGACACCAAGACCATGTCGGTGACCGGCTACAAGGCCGGCAACGTCCAGCGCACCACGAGTGCCGTGCAGCCTGCAGCGGACCTCGTGGCCCAGTACCCGCGGGTCGCCGCCGTCAAGTCCATCGTGGACAAGGCCCTGGCCGACGCCGCCGTGGTGGGCAACCAGCCTGTCGGCAAGGTCACCGCGGATATCACGACGGCGTTTGGCGGCTCCCCGGCCGTGCGCGATGACCGGGCCAGCGAGTCCACGCTCGGCAACTTGGTGGCCGACTCCCTCGTGGATGCGCTGAAGGCGCCGGAACTCGGCGCCGCACAAATCGGCGTCGTCAATCCGGGCGGTCTGCGCAACGAGCTGTACTACGCGCCCGACGGCACCATCACGTACGCCGAGGMCAACGCGGTCCTGCCGTTCGTGAACAATCTGTGGACCACGTCCCTGACGGGCGCGCAGTTCAAGACGCTGCTGGAGCAGCAGTGGCAGACCAACCCGGACGGCACGGTTCCCAGCCGCGCCTACCAGCAACTGGGCCTCTCCAAGAACGTGAACTACACCTACGACGCCGCCCGCGCCGCCGGTGACCGGATCACCTCGATCCGGATCAACGGTGCGCCGGTTGACCCGGCGCAGTCTTACCGGATCGGAACGTTCAACTTCCTGGCCACCGGCGGCGACAACTTCCGCATCTTTAAGGAAGGTGCCGGCACCAAGGACTCCGGGCTGGTGGACCGCGACGCGTGGGTCAAGTACCTGCAGACCCACAACCCCGTTTCGCCTGACTTCGCACGCCGCTCCGTGGCGGTCGTGAACACGACGGCGGCCGAGGTCAAGAGTGGGGAGTCCGTCACCCTGGCGGTTTCGAAGCTGGACCTCACCTCGCTGGGCAGCCCGGTGAATACCTCGCTGCGCGCCGAATTCACGGATGCTGCAGGTGCCGTGACGTCCCTTGGCTCAGTTCCGGTGTCCGGCGGCGCCGCCACGCTGGACGTGAAGGTTCCTGCAGGCGCGGCTGCCGGCACGGGCACCCTGGTGCTCACCGCCGTCGAATCCGGCACTGTGGTGAAGACTGCGGTGCTGGTCGCGCCCAGCACCCCCGTCCCGCCGAAGTGCGTCCCGCCGGTCAAGCCGACGCGGCCCGCGGACGTCGTGGGCCAGGTGAACTACGGGACAGCCATGGCCGCCTACCGGAAGTGCCTCAAGGGCTGAATCCTTGGCCCGGGCTTCCGTGGCCCCGGGCACGTAGCCCGGTTCTCGTAGCCCCGCAGCAGTGAGCATGCCCTCCCCTGGCCCGCAGCAGTGGACATAAGCACCAAGTGTCCGCCGCCCGGCCCCACGGGAGGGCATGTCCATTTGTCGAGGGTGTCCGGGTGGAACCCAAGGAGCCAGGATGCCGCGCCCACATCACGGGACATGCCCTCCCCTGGCCCGCAGCAGTKGACATAAGCACCGAGAGCCCACCGCCCGGCGCCACAGGAGGGCATGTCMATTTGTCGAGGTGTCCTGGTGGAACCCGGAGCCAGGACGCCGCGGCCACAACACGGGACATGCCCAGCCCTAAGCCTCAGGAATGGACATAAGCACCAAGAGCCCACCGCCCGGCGCCACGGGAGGGCATGTCCATTTTTCGGAGGGGCAGATGCGGGCCAGAGACGTGCAACTGCGTGTCAGCGGCCCAGGATGTCCCGGGCGATCTCGTCGGCGTCGCGCAGGGTGCGCTGGCCGCTGCGATAGACGGGGCCTGACGCCGGCCGGGCCTCGGCGGCGATGGCCGTGCCCCATTGCGCGGCGGAGAGCTGGAGCCCGAGCACGTAGATTCCCTCCGTGACGGACCCGTTGGCCCCGAGCGGCCGATACGGATGCGGGACGACGTCCAGTCCCGAGGTCTGCACCGGGGTCCCCTCCACGCTCATCATGAGGCGCGGCCGCACCAGCCCCTCGGCCAGCAATTGCTCCAGCAGGGGCGAGGCGTTCACGGCCACCTGGTTGGCCGGCGCGAGCGCCTCGATCATCGCCGACGCCGCCACGGAGCCTCCCGCGGAGTCGCCCGCAACGGCAGTGCCCAGGCCGGCACCGCCCACGACGCTCCCCGTCCCGGAGCTCGCGCCGGCACCCCCCGAGCCGCCCAGAACACCGCCGGACCCGCCGTCGACGCTTTCATCGGTGCCGCCGCCCACCCAGGGCGACGCCGCGATGAACGTMCGGGCGCGGCGGTCCACGCCGAACTTGGGGTCCGGGCCCACGAAGCGGACAACCCCCGCGCGCGCCAGGGCCGCGAGCTGCGCGGCACGTAGCGCCGGCGGACCGCTCGCCAGGCCTTCCACGAAAGATTCGAACCAGCCGCGCAGGCCCGCGACCCACGATTCGTCCGTGATGCCACTGTCGGCCACAGCGGTCTTGAGMACCGCCCGGCCGTGGTGCAGGGCGCCGATGGCCATCTTCACGGCATCGTTCTCGCCGAGMGCCGAACGCCGGGCGTCGTCGAGCAGATAGTCCACGACGGCGGCATCCAGTTCAGCCCGGGAGCCAAACAATCGCCCGGCCAGGGGAGCTGCGAGGCCGAGCAAGTCCAGACGGTGGGCTGCCCGGACATGGATGGCGACCACGGATTCCATGGTGTTTTCCCACTTGCCGGTCGAATGCGCGTGCGGCCGCAGTGACTCGTCCAGGGCGCGCAGGAACTCGGCCGGATCGGTCAGGACCGCACCGGGCTGCGAGCGCGCGAGCGTTGAGTAGTAGGCCCAGATCGCGTCGCGGTGCAGGAGCGGCCAGAGGTCAAAGTCGAAGGACGGCCGGATGCCGGACTCGGCGAACTTCGCGATCGCGTCCTCGGTGCAGTACCGCAGCTGGACCGAGCCCGGGTAGTAGCCGGTGAGCGTCGCCTTGGCCCGATAGGGGGTCCCGCGGCGTGAGGCGGCGATGATGAGAGGTTCGCGGCCGGACGGCACGTATGTCAGTTCAGCGTTGTCCTCCGCGGCCAGGAACCGCCCGCCGCGCCCTTCCGTCAGCTGTCCCATCACGTCAAAGAAGTTCAGGCCCATACCGCGCACGAGGACTGGTTCACCGGCCGGCACCACGGACCAGTCGACGTCSGCGGGCGCCGCCGGCGGCAGGTACAGGAGTCCGAGCTCCTCCGCCGCGGTGAGCAGCTCCCGCTGTTCGGCGTTCAAACGCGCGTCCAGATGGCCCAGAGCCAGCACCACGGAGTCGACGGTGAGCACCGTGCCGTCGTCGAGAACGACGTCGAACCGCACCGAAGAATCCTGTGCGGCAACAGGGTCAGCGCCCGCTGCGGCCGCATGGCGCACGGAGGTCGCCGTCGCCGGGTGGAAGTCCACGGTGACGCCGGCCGGGAGCCGGGTGAGCAGCTCCTCGAGGGTGCAGCGCAGGTAACGGCCGTACAGGGCCCGGCTGGGGAAGTCCGTCTGGCCKAGCMCGGATACCTCGGCGCGCTCCGCGTCGGTCAGCGACGGATCCGCCTGGCGTTGCTGGAGGTCGCGCCACTGGTCAAAGGTGCGCCMGGCCACGGGCGCGGCGAGCGCCGGGTCTTCCGGGATGACCGTGGGATAGAACGATTGCGTGTTCATCAGGTACAGCCGCGACTGTCCGGGCTGCCAGACATGCCCGGGGCCGGCCGGGTACGGGTCGATCACGTCAATGTGCAGGGTTCCGGCAAGGCCGGCGGCGGCCCGGTTGGCAAGGAGCCGCTCGAGTACGCTCGTGCCCCGGGGACCGGCGCCAATCACTGCCGTCCGGATGCTTCGCGATATGCCCACGCCATCCAGCGTATCGGCAACCTGGCCGCGGACCGGACCCGCCGCGTGACTTGCTACTGCCGCACCGATGTTCTTGGATGGAAAAATGACCGCCACAGAAGCTGATCACCCGTCCGCGTCCGGCCAAGCCGCCGGTGCCGCCCCGGCTGCCGGGACTGCACCCGAACCTATCGACGAGAACATCTGGCTCGAGGACGTCTACGGCCAGGAGCAGTTGGCGTGGGTCCGTGAGCAAAACGCCCGCACCGAAGAACTCCTCGAGGATGCCGACTACACCGACCTCGAAAACAGGATCCTGGAGGTCCTCGACTCCACCGACCGGATCCCCATGGTGGGCAAGCACGGGGAGTGGTACTACAACTTCTGGAAGGACCGGGACAACCCCAAGGGGCTGTGGCGGCGGACCGGCTGGGACAGCTACCGGTCCGGGACCCCCGCATGGGACGTCCTCCTGGATGTCGATGCCCTCGCCGCCGCCGAAGGCCAGGATTGGGTCTTCCACGGCGCCAACTTCCTCCGCCCGGCCCCGGGCGAACCGCACCGTCGGGCGCTGCTGGCCTTCTCCCCCGACGGCGGCGACGCGAACCGCTACCGGGAGTTCGACGTCGAGGCCCGCGGCTTCGTGGACCCGGCCGACGGCGGCTTCGACCTCCCGACCGGCAAGGGCAACGCGTCCTGGCTGGACGCGGACACCTTGCTCGTCGCCACCACGGCCGACGGCCTGCCGCGGACCACCTCCTCCTACGCCCGGACCGGGGTGAAGCTGCGCMGGGGCGAATCCCTCACACAGGCCGAGAAGCTCTTCGACATCCCCGAGGACCACATGATGGCGATCRTGGCCCATGACTCCACGCCGGGCTTCGAACGCACGTTTKCCGTCGACTGGATCAGTTTCTTCGAAAAGAACACCTCCGTGCTGCGCGACGCCCAGTGGGTGCAGATCGACGTGCCCGCGGACGTGAACTTGAGCTCGCACCGCGAATGGCTGCTGTTCCGACCACAGCGCGACTGGACGGTCAACGGCACCACATATCCCGCGGGTTCCCTCCTCGCGGCCGGCTTCGAGGACTTCCTCGCCGGCGGCCGGGACCTGGCCGTGCTCTTCACGCCCGACCCGCACACCTCCCTGCAGTCCTGGAGCTGGACGCGGGACTTCCTGCTGCTGAATCTGCTCCGGGACGTGTCCTCGGAGATCCACGTCCTGGATCCGCGGCGCCCGGGAACGGACTCGGCATGGGAGGCCACCGTCCTGGACGCCTGCCCGCCCCTGCACGACGTMAACGCCTTCGCAGTGGATGACGAAGATGACGCCGAAGGCACGGACGACGACGGCACCGGCGGCGCCGCCTCGGTGTCCGAGGGCGAGTCGCCCGGCGCCGGGAATGATTTCTGGCTCATCGTCACCGGTTTCACGACCCCCACCACCCTGACCCGGGGAACGCTCACCCGCGGCGGTGACTCCGGCGCCGGGGCCACCAACACGCACGAGGTGATCCGGACCTMGCCGTCGTTCTTCAACGAGGCGGACTACGAGGTCCAGCAGCACTTCGCCGTCTCCAAGGACGGCACCAGGATCCCGTACTTCCAGGTGGGCGCCAAGGACCTGGTCCTGGACGGCCAGAACCCCACCCAGCTGTCCGGCTACGGGGGCTTCGAGATTTCGCGGACCCCGGCCTACAGCGGGGCGGTCGGCCGGGCCTGGCTGGAGCGGCGGACCGCGGCGTCCGCCGGCGCCGAGGGCGGGGCCCCGCACCGCCGCGGCGGAGTCTACGTGGTGGCGAACATCCGCGGCGGCGGCGAATACGGGCCGTCCTGGCACCGCGCCGCACTGCAGGGCAACCGCCACCGCGCCTATGAGGACTTCGCCGCCGTGGCGAAGGACCTGATCTCCCGCGGTGTCACCTCCCGCGAGCGGCTCGGCTGCGTGGGAGGCTCCAACGGCGGGCTGCTGGTGGGCAACATGCTCACGCAGTATCCGGAACTGTTCGGGGCCGTCTCCTGCGGGGTCCCGCTCCTGGACATGCGCCGGTACACCAAACTCTCCGCGGGCTACTCCTGGATCGGCGAATACGGCGACCCTGACGACCCGGAGCAGTGGGAGTCCATCAAGACGTTCTCGCCCTACCATCTGCTCAGGGACGGGGTGGACTACCCCGAGACGTTCATCTGGACGGCGACCTCTGATGACCGGGTGGGGCCGGTCCAGGCCCGGAAGATGGCGGCGCGCATGCAGGCCATGGGCATCCCGAACGTCTGGTTCCATGAGGCCCTGGAGGGCGGCCACGCGGGCGCGTCCGACAACCGGCAGGCCGCGGCCCTGCAAAGCCGGAGCCAGCATTTCCTGTGGCGTGCCCTGGCCGGCCGKGAGGCCTGATCCCGCATTCCCTTAAGCCGACAAGCAACGCGGGGTCACATCCGGCCCATCATGGGCCGTAGGTGACCCCGCGTTGTCCCGGACCAGCCGTTTTGCACTGTGTGGCACCTTCTGCGTATCCTTGGTTGGCTAGTTAATAGCAATTGGAGACGTGCCAGAGCGGCCGAATGGGCTTCACTGCTAATGAAGTGTGGGGCACAACTCCACCGGGGGTTCAAATCCCCCCGTCTCCGCGTTTGGCCCCGGTCCCTGACCGGGGCCTTTTGCGTTTCCGGGGTACCCGTCCGGTGGCCGGACGCMGCGCGCCCGACGGCGGATCCGGATGGTTGGATGGACGCATGTCGAGCAACACGGAATTTGACGCGATCATCGTCGGCGGCGGCCACAACGGCCTTGCCGCGGCGGCGTATCTGGCCAAGGCCGGGCGGGACGTCCTGGTCTTGGAAAAGCTGGAGCACGCTGGCGGCGCCGCGGTCTCAGCGCACGCGTTCGACGGCGTCGACGCCCGCCTTTCGCGCTACTCGTACCTCGTAAGCCTCCTCCCGCAGCAAATCATCGATGACCTCGGCCTGCGCATCGAACTGGCGCGGCGACGCTATTCCTCCTATACCCCGGACCCCCGGGACAGCAGCCGGGCCCTGCTGGTGGACAACGAGGACGCGGCCGCCACCGCGGCGTCCTTCGCCGCCGTCGGCGCGCCCGACGGCGAATTCGGCGCCTTCACCGCGTTCTACGCCTCCTGCCGGAAGCTCACGGAGGCCCTTTGGCCCACCATGACCGCGCCGCTGCTGCCGCGGTCCGAGGCGCGGTCCCTCGCCGCCCGGGCCGGGGCGTCCGCGGCCTGGGACGCCATGATCGAACGTCCCATCGGAGATGCCATCGGCCAGGACCTGCACAGCGACCTGGTCCGCGGCGTGGTCCTCACCGATGCTCTGATCGGCACCTTCGCCCGGGCCGACGACGAGGACCTGCAGCAGAACATCTGTTTCCTCTACCACCTGATCGGCGGCGGGACGGGCGATTGGGACGTGCCGGTCGGCGGCATGGGCGCCGTGTCCGGTGAGCTGGAGCGGGCCGCCCGCCACGCCGGCGCGACCATCCTGACCTCGGCGGACGTCACGGCCGTCCGGCCAGGCGGCGTCGTGGGCTACCGCCACGGCGGGCAGGACCGCTCGTCTTCCGCACGGTGGATCCTCTCCAATGTGGCACCGGTGGTCCTGGACCGGCTCCGGGACAGCGGAACCCTCACCGGCATCGACAACCCGAACCATCGCCGCGAGGGCGCACAGGTCAAGGTCAACCTCCTGCTCAAACGGCTCCCCCGGCTCCTGGACGGGTCCGTCAGCCCGGAGGCGGCCTTCGGCGGGACGTTCCACATCAACGAGACGTGGTCCCAGCTCGACGCCGCCTACCTCAGCGCCGCGGGCGGATCCGTGCCCTCGCCGCTGCCGTGCGAAATCTACTGCCATTCGCTGACCGACCCCAGCATCCTGTCCCCGGAACTGCAGGCCGCAGGTGCCCAGACGCTGACGGTCTTCGGGCTGCACGTCCCGGACCGGCTGGTCACGGCGCAGAACAACGAGGACCGGCGGGCCGAACTGCAGTCCGCCGTCATGGCCTCCCTGAACTCCGTCCTGGCTGAACCCATAGAGGATCTGCTCCTGACGGGTCCGKACGGTCGCCCCTGCATCGAAACCAAAACCACCCTGGATATCGAACGCGACGTCGGCATGCCCCGGGGCAACATCTTCCACGGCGGGCTCGACTGGCCGTTCGTGGAAGACGGCGACCCGCTGGACACGCCGGCGCGCCGCTGGGGCGTGGCCACGGACGATCCGCATATCCTGCTCTGCGGATCCGGCGCCCGCCGCGGCGGTGCCGTCAGCGCGATCGGCGGGCACAACGCCGCCATGGCCGTGCTGGAAGCTGAACAGCCGCTCCGCCATGCGTGAACCCGAAGGCGGACCCCTGAGCATGAAAGCCTCCTCCCGCAGCACTGTTCCGGCCGGGGGCAGCTGGAGCCCGCGGCTTGCCCTCCTGGTGGCCGCAACGTTCTTCATGGAATTCCTCGACGGGACCGTCCTGACCACGGCCATTCCCAGCATCGCCGCCGATTTCTCGGTCGCCCCGGCCGACGTCAACATCACCATGACGGCCTACCTGATGACGGTCGCGATGGGCATCCCGCTCAGCAGCTGGCTCGCGGAGCGGATCGGGGCACGCCGGGTGTTCTGCCTGGCTATCGCAACCTTTACCGCCGCGTCATTGCTCTGCGCGCTGAGCCAGGACCTCACCATGCTGACCCTGAGCCGGGTCCTGCAGGGGGCCGGAGGCGCCATGATGGTCCCCGTGGGAACCCTCGTGGTGCTCCGAGGGACGCCGAAGAAGGACCTGCTGCGGGCGACCGCGTTCCTGGTGTGGCCCGGGCTGCTGGCCCCGGTCCTGGCCCCGCTCGTGGGCGGCGCCCTGACAACGTACCTGTCCTGGCATTGGATCTTCCTGGTCAACCTCCCCCTGGGCCTGGCGGCGTTCCTGGCCGCGCTCCGCCTGGTCCCGGCGGTCGGCGGCGACAGCACGCGGCGCCTGGACTGGCTGGGGCTGGCATTGACCACGCTCGGGGTGGGCTCTCTGCTGGTGGGTCTGGAACTGACGGGCGGCCGGGACGCCGGCCTGGCGGCGGCCGCGGGGATCGTGACGGGCCTGCTGTTCCAGACCGCCGCCGTGGCCTGGATGCGGCGGTCCAGCACGCCGCTGTTCAACCTGTCCGTCTTCGGCGCGCGGACGTTCCGCGCGACGGCCACGGGCGGCTTTGTGTACCGCCTAACCATCAGCGCCGTGCCGTTCCTGCTGCCGCTGATGTTCCAGGCCGGCTTCGGCTGGGACCCCCTGCATGCCGGGGCGATGGTGTCCGCCGTGTTCGTGGGCAACATCGGGATCAAGCCGGCGACGACGCCGCTCATCCGGCGGTTCGGCTTCAAGCCCGTCCTGGTGTTCGCGTCGTTGGCATCGGCGGTCACCTTTGCGCTGTGCGCGCTGCTCGACGCCGGCACGCCGGAGCCGCTGATCGTCGCCGTCCTCGTGGCCAGCGGAGCCTTCCGCTCCATCGGCTTCTCGGCCTACGCGTCCGTCCAGTACGCCGACGTCGTCCCGGCCCAGTTGCCGTCCGCGAACGCCGTCTCCGCCACGCTCGTGCAGCTCGCGACCGCGGCAGGGATCGCCGTCGGAGCGCTGCTGCTGCGGGTTTTCGAGTCAAGCAGTCCTGCCCTCTCCGGCCCCGCGACCGGCGACCCGGCGGCGCCCTACCGGGCGGCGTTCGTGGCCATCGCCGTCCTGATGCTCCTGAGCACGCTGGACAGCCTGGCACTCCCCCGCCACGCGGGCGCCGCGGTCAGCCGGCCTGGCCCAGCACCAGCGGCAAGACGGCGCCGACGCCCGCAAGCCTGAGGGCGCGCCCGGAGACGGTCAGGGTCCAGCGGCTGTCCACGAGGTCGTCGATGAGCATCACGCTCTGGCCGCGGATTCCGGCCAGGGCTTCCTCCAGTTCGGGCCCCACCACCAGGCGGTCCCAGACGGCGGCGAGCCGGTAGGCACTGTTGCCGCCACGCCCGCCGGTGGGTCCGCCGTGGTGGAGCTGCAGCTGGCCAAGATACGGGATGCGGCCGATCTCGGAGATCCCGCGGGCCAGGGAGTCCACCAGCACGGGCTTGCCGCGGGAGGGCAGGCTGATGATCGCGGCAGGGCGGCCGGCGCCGCTCCAGCCCGCGGTGCGGGAGTCTCCTGCGCCCCATTCCCTGAGCACCTGGACGCAGGCCTGCAGCATGCCGGGGTCCACGGGCCGGTCGGGCGCACCGGCGGCGAAGGCCTCGCGCAGGGCACCGCCCCAGCCGAGGTCCGTCAGGCGCGCCAGGACCCGGCCGTCCGCGAGGGCCTCGTCGGGCTTGATCTTGCCCTTGACGGGCACCCCCAGCCGGTCCATGCCGGTGGGCCACTGCAGCCGCGGTTCCAGCACGACGCCGGCCCGGCGGAGTGTCTGCCCGGCGGCCTCCGTGGCTGCTTCGGCGATATCGGCCGGGAACCAGCGGCCAGCACAGTTGTCGCAACGGCCGCAGGCGTGGGCTGTTTCGTCGTCCAGCACGGAGGTGATGTATTCCATCCGGCAGCCGGCGGTGTCCTGGTAGATGACCATCGAGTCCTGCTCATCCACCCGGGCCTCGGCGATCCGGCCGTACCGTTCGGCGTCGTAGCTCCAGGGTTGTCCGGTGGAACGCCAGCCTCCGCCGACGCGTTCGACGGCGCCGTCCACGGCCAGCACCTTCAGCAGCAGCTCCAGCGGCGTCCGGCGCAGGTCCACCCGGGCCTCGAGCGCCACCGTGGACACAGCCGTACCGGCCTCKGCAAGGGCMGTCAGGACGGCTGCAGCTTTGTCCTCGGACGGCATGGACGCGGTGGCGAAGTATTGCCAGATGTCGCGGTCCTCGGAACCGGGCAGGAGCAGGACATCGGCGTTCGCCGCGCCGCGCCCGGCACGGCCCACCTGCTGGTAGTACGCCACGGGAGAGGACGGTGCGCCAAGGTGTACCACGAAGCCGAGGTCCGGCTTGTCGAAGCCCATGCCGAGKGCGGAGGTGGCCACCAGCGCCTTGACCTGGTTGTCCTTGAGGAGCTGCTCGGCGCGTTCCCGGTCCGCGGKGTCGGTGCGTCCGGTATAGGCAAGCACCTCGTGCCCGGCTTCGGCCAGGAGCCGGGCGGTGTCCTCGGCGGMGGACACCGTGAGCGTGTAGATGATGCCGCTGCCCTGCAGGTCCTGCAAGTGGGTCAGCAGCCAGCCCAGCCGTTCGCGGGAATCCGGCAGGGTCAGGACGCCCAGCCGGAGCGATTCCCGGCCGAGGGCGCCGCGGATGGTCAGGACGTCCTTGCCGAGCTGTTCTTCGATGTCATGGACCACCCGGGAATTGGCCGTGGCGGTGGTGGCGAGCACCGGGACGGTGTCCGGCAGCTGTGTGATGAGGTCCGCGATGCGCCGGTAGTCGGGGCGGAAGTCGTGGCCCCAGTCCGAGATGCAGTGGGCCTCGTCAATCACCAGCAGCCCGGTCCGGCGGACGAGTTCGGGAAGCTGGTTTTCCCGGAAGGACGGGTTGGTGAGGCGCTCGGGCGAAACCAGCAGGACGTCMACTTCATCGGCGGCAAGCTGCTCGCGCACGGTGTCCMACTCCAGCTGGTTCGCGGAGTTGATGGCGACCGCCCGAACGCCCGCCCGGGCCGCCGCGGCCACCTGGTCCCGCATGAGAGCCAGGAGCGGGGACACTATCAGGGTGGGACCCGCACCGCGGCGGCGCAGCAGCAGCGAGGCGACAAAGTACACGGCCGACTTTCCCCAGCCGGTGCGCTGCACCACCAGGGCGCGCCGGCCGCCGTCGACCAGTGCCTCAATGGCCTCGAACTGGCCGTCATGGAACTGCGCCTCCGGGTGCCCCACGAGCTCCCGCAGCACAGCCTGGGCCTGTTCCCGGGTCGGGGAGACTGCGGAGCCGGAGACAGCGGCGCCGGAATTTGAGGTGGCGGAATCGGCTGGGCTGGAAAGGACGTTCTGGTTACTGGCCATTGATTCAGTATCCCAGCCCCCTCCKACACCGGCGCAGCCAGCACCCGTTATGTGGACACCCACGAAGTGGACAGCACAGCAGTGGACAGCGCAGCAGTGGACAGCACCGGCGCGGACAGAACCGGCGCGGCCACGTCAGCCAGCAGCGTCAGAGCCGCAACGTAAGATAAGACCCGTGACTACGGACAAGACAAAGACTTTTGACCTCTCGGCCTCGTTCAAGGCTTATGACGTGCGCGGAATCGTGGGCCAATCMATCACCGCGGAAATCGTCGAARCCGTCGGTGCCGCCYTCGTCGACGTCCTGGAGCTCACGGGGCAKACCGTGCTCGTGGGCGGGGACATGYGCCCCTCCTCCCCCGAGTTCGCCAAGGCCTTTGCCAACGGCGCCGCCACCCGCGGCGCCAACGTCCAGTTGCTGGACCTGATCTCCACCGACGAGCTCTACTACGCRTGCGGCGCCCTCAACGCCGCCGGCGCCACATTCACCGCCAGCCACAACCCGGCCGAATACAACGGCATCAAGATGGCCAAGGCCGGCGCCGTGCCGATCTCCTCCGAAACCGGGCTCAAGGAAATCCAGGCCCGGGCCGAGGAATACCTCAACGCCGGCACCATCCCGGCCGCCGGCACCCGCGGCCTGGTGGGCGTGCATGATGTCCTCAAGGGGTACGCGGAGTACCTGCGCGGCCTCGTGGACCTGCGCGGCTCGCGGCCGCTGAAGGTCGTCGTCGACGCCGGCAACGGCATGGCCGGCCTCACCACGCCGGCCGTGCTGGGCGATGCGCTGCTGCCCAAGCTTCCCCTGGAGATCGTGCCGCTCTACTTCGAGCTCGACGGCTCGTTCCCGAACCACCCGGCCAACCCGCTGGAGCCGGAAAACCTGCGCGACCTGCAGGCCGCCGTCGTCGAGCACGGCGCGGACATCGGCCTGGCGTTCGACGGCGACGCCGACCGCTGCTTCGTGATCGACGAAAACGGCGAGCCCGTCTCGCCGTCGGCCATCACCGGTATGGTGGCCCGCCGCGAAATCACCCGCGCCCAGGCCCTCGGCGAGGACATGCCGACCGTCATCCACAACCTGCTGACCTCCCGCGCGGTTCCGGAACTCGTCGAACGCCACKGCGGCCGCGCCGTCCGCACCCGCGTGGGGCACTCCTTCATCAAAGCCGTCATGGCCGCCGAAGGGGCCATCTTCGGCGGGGAGCACTCGGCCCACTTCTACTTCCGCGACTTCTGGAATGCGGACACCGGCATGCTGGCGGCCATGCACGTCCTGGCCGCCCTGGGCGAACAGGACGGCCCGCTCTCGGAACTCGGCCGCGAATACGAACCGTACCGGTCCTCCGGCGAGATCAACTCGGAAATCGAGGACAAGGCCGGCGCGGTCGAGCGTGTCCGCGAGGACTTCCTTGACGAAGACGTCGAGGTCGACTACCTCGACGGCAGCACCTTCATTGCCACCGACGGCAGCTACTGGTTCAACCTGCGCCCGTCCAACACCGAGCCGTTCCTGCGCCTCAACGTCGAAGMCACGGACACCGCCACCATGGAGCGGGTCCGCGACCGCGTCCTGGCGCYGGTCCGGGGCTAGCCGTGGCCGCGCATCCMGAAGAAACCCCGGACGCCGGCTCCTGGCGCGAGTCCGTGCCGGAAGCCAGCGCCACGGACCTGGAAAACCTGCTCGGCACCGGCGTCGGGGCCGCGCAGGAGCAGCTGGAGCGTAACGGCGGCTTCCTGCCGTTTGCGCTCGTAGTGCAGAACGACGGCGAAGTCCGGCTGGTTGCCGTGACCCCCGCGGACGCGAGCGACGGATCCGACGCCGACTTCGACGCGGACACCATGATCCGGGACCTCCACGAGCTGCTCCGCCAGCACCGGGACKAGTTCCGGGCCGCCGCGGTGGTCTGTGACATCACGCTGATCGAGGAGGACTCGGACGCCATTCACGTGGCCGCCGAGCACCAGGACGGCTCGCTGTTCGCCGCGGTCCTGCCCTACGCCCCGAGCCCCGAGACACGCGAACTCGAATTCGGCCAGCTCTCCGCCGATACCAACGAACCCGCCGTGTGGGTGGACTAGACCGGCCGTAAGCTGGGGATATGAAGATCAACGCCTTCGCGGATGTGAGCCTGCGCGCCATGATGGTGCTCGCGGCCGCTCCCGACGGCGGCCTCCTGACCACCCAGAACATCGCCGATGCCGTCGGCACGCCCTACAACCACGTCAGCAAGGCGATGGCGAAGCTGCGCGAACTGGGCATGATCGACGTCGAACGCGGCCGCAACGGCGGGTCCCGGCTCAGCAGCGCCGGCCGGGCCGCGACGGTGGGCCAACTGCTGCGGCAACTCGACACCCGCCAGGACCCGGCCGACTGYGTCGCCGCGGGCGGCACCTGCCCGCTCATCACCGAATGCCACCTCCGGGCCGCGCTTGCCCGGGCCCGCGAGGCCTTCTATCGCGAACTCGACGGGATCGTCATCGCCTCGCTGCCGACCTCCCGGCAAATGACGCCGGTCTTCCAGATGATCGGGCTGCGTCCCGGCCTCTAGTTCCGGCCCCGGGCCACCCTGAGCCCGCCCGATTTGCATCACTCTTCTACGGCATGTAGAACTGAGGTGTAAATACTTGCATTTCAAATATTAGTATTCACATCGCGGTCCGGTTGAAGACCCCGGGCCACTAACTCAGGAGTCAGCATGCTCTCGGACAAGTCCTTCCCGGTCATCGAGGCCACCCTGCCGCTGGTCGGTTCCCGCATCGGCGAGATCACCCCCAAGTTCTACGCCCGGCTCTTTGCCGCGCACCCGGAACTGCTGGACGGGCTCTTCAGCCGCTCCAACCAGCGCAACGGCAACCAGCAGCAGGCCCTGGCCGGAAGCATCGCCGCTTTCGCCACCCACCTGGTGAACAACCCCGGCACCCTGCCCGAGACCGTCCTGTCCCGCATCGCGCACCGCCATGCCTCCCTGGGCATCACCGAACCGCAGTACCAGGTGGTCTAYGAGCACCTCTTCGCCGCCATCKCCGACGATCTGKCCCTGGTCATCACCCCGKAAATCGCCGAGGCCTGGACCGAGGTGTACTGGCTCATGGCGGACGCCCTGATCAAGCTCGAGAAAGGCCTCTACGCCGCCCAGGCGAACGGCGAGATGTGGACCCCCTGGAAGGTTGCCGCCAAGACCCCTGCCGGCACCGGCTCCATGACCTTCACCCTGGAACCGGCCGACGACACCCCCATCACCGCGGCCCTCCCSGGCCAGTACGTCAGCGTCAAAGTCACCCTGCCGGACGGGCTCCGCCAGGTCCKCCAGTACTCCCTCTCCGGCGACGCCGGCACCAGCCGCAGCTTCACCACGAAGCTCGACGACGGMGGCGAGGTCTCCCCCGTGCTGCACAACACCGTGGAGGTCGGCGACGTCATCGAGATCTCCAACCCCTACGGCGAAATCACGCTCAAGGAGGGCGACGGCCCCGTGGTCCTGGCCTCGGCCGGCATCGGTTGCACCCCCACGGCGTCCATCCTGCGCTCCCTCGCCGAGTCCGGCTCGGACCGCCAGGTCCTGGTCCTGCACGYGGAAAGCACCCTGGACAGCTGGGCGCTGCGCTCCCAGATGACCGACGACGTCGAACGCCTCGACGGCGCCGACCTCCAGCTCTGGCTCGAGCAGCCGGAAGCAGGGGCCAAGACCGGCTTCATGTCGCTGCGCGAGGTGGACTTGCCCGCCAACGCGTCCCTGTACCTGTGCGGCCCGCTGCCGTTCATGAAGAACATCCGCAACGAGGCCATCAACGCCGGCATCCCGGCCACGAAGATCCACTACGAGGTCTTCGGCCCKGACATCTGGCTCGCCAGCTAAGTCCCCACCGCTTTTAGAAGACGACGGCGGCCCCGCACCTTTCGCAAAGGTGCGGGGCCGCTGTTCGTTGACCGGTACTTGTTACTGCTGGGCTGCCATGCGGGCCTTCAGGCCTTCCAGCTCGGTACGCAGGGCCTCGGGCAGGGAGTCGCCGAACTTGGCGTACCACTCTTCAATCGAGGCCAGCTCGGTGGCCCACTCCTGCGGGTCGACGCGGACGGCGTCTTCAACGTGGGCGTGGGTCAGGTCCAGGCCGGTGAGGTCCAGCGCGTGGCCGGCCGGCACGAACCCGATGGGCGTCTCGACGGCGTCGGCCTTGCCCTCGATGCGCTCGATGGCCCACTTGAGGACACGCGCGTTGTCGCCGAAACCGGGCCATGCGAAGTCGCCGTCGGCCGTGCGGCGGAACCAGTTGACCAGGAAAATCTTGGGCAGCCGTGCCGGGTTGGCCTTGGACGAAACGCTGATCCAGTGCTTCAGGTAGTCGCCGGCGTCGTAGCCGATGAAGGGCAGCATGGCCATGGGATCCCGGCGGAGCACGCCCACCTGGCCCGCGGCCGCGGCCGTGGTCTCGGAGGACAGGGTGGAGCCCATGAAGATGCCGTTGGTCCAACTGCGGGCCTCGGTCACCAGGGGAACCGTGGTCTTGCGGCGGCCGCCGAAGAGGATGGCGGAAAGCTCCACGCCGTCGGGGCTGTAGTACTCCTCGGCCAGCATGTCGATCTGGGAGATCGGGGTGCAGAAGCGGGAGTTCGGGTGGGCTGCGGGCTTGTCCGAATCAGGCGTCCAGGAGTTGCCCTGCCAGTCGGTCAGGTGCGCCGGGACCTCGTCGGTCATGCCTTCCCACCACACGCCGCCGTCGTCCGTGAGGGCCACGTTGGTGAAGATGCTGTGGCCCTTGGCGATGGCGCGCATGGCGTTCGGGTTGGTGCCCCAGCCGGTGCCGGGGGCGACGCCGAACAGGCCCGCCTCCGGGTTGGTGGCGCGCAGTTCGCCTTCCTTGCCGATCCGCATCCAGGTGATGTCGTCGCCGAGGGTTTCAACTTCCCAGCCCTCGATGGTCGGATCCAGCAGGGCGAGGTTGGTTTTGCCGCAGGCGGAGGGGAAGGCGGCGGAGACGTAGTAGTTCTTCTTCTCCGGCGAGGTCAGCTTGAGGATGAGCATGTGCTCGGCCAGCCAGCCTTCGTCGCGGGCCATCACCGAGGCGATGCGCAGGGCGTAGCACTTCTTGCCGAGCAGGGCGTTGCCGCCGTAGCCGGAGCCGAAGGACCAGATGGAGCGTTCCTCCGGGAAGTGCACGATCCACTTGTCCGGGTTGCAGGGCCATGCGACGTCAGCCTGCCCCGGGGCCAGCGGTGCGCCCAGGGAGTGCAGTGCGGGGACGAAGAACGCGTTCGTGGCGGTGATCTTGTCCAGGACCTCGGTGCCGATGGTCGCCATGATGCGCATGGAGGCGACGACGTAGGCGCTGTCCGTGATCTCCACGCCGAACTTGGGGTCCTCGGCGTCCAGGTGGCCCATCACGAACGGGATGACGTACATGGTGCGGCCGCGCATGGAGCCGGCGAACAGGCCGCGCAGCTTCTCTTTCATCTCCGCCGGTGCCATCCAGTTGTTGGTGAACCCTGCATCGCGCTTGTTCTCGGAGCAGATGAAGGTCTGCTCTTCGACGCGCGCCACGTCGGCCGGGTCGGAGAAGGCCGCGAAGGACTTGGGGAACAGGTTCTCGTTCAGCCGGGTCAGGGTGCCCGCGGCAACGAGCTCATMGGTCAGCCGGGTGTTTTCCTCTTCCGAGCCGTCAACCCAGTAGATCCGGTCCGGCTGAGTCAGTTCAGCCACCTCTTCAACCCATGCCAGCAGACCGGCATGTGTTGTGGGTGTCTTTTCAAGCAACGGCAGTCGCGCCAGATCTCCCATTACGGTTCCCTTCCTCGGGTTCAGTGGTGTGTCCTAAATGCTAGGG
>NZ_JBFTHK010000045.1:0-29530 GCF_056394205.1 Arthrobacter sp. 10T413_2
CTGGCCGGCAATCGTGCCGCCCGCCAGGACGGCCGTCATGGCGGCGATGATTACGCCGAGCCAGACCAGCATCCTGATGGCTGAGTTTTTGGGGCCAGTTCGTGCCATTGTCGATCTTTCTATTATTTACGGCGGATCCGCCGGCGCGGGCACTTGGCCCCCGCCGACGGATGCCCGCAACCGTTGCTTCGCGGGATGGCTCAGGTAGGCAGACTAGCTGTCTTTCTTACCTTCGTCGTTGAGGCGGCGCAGGGTTTCCTCGGGAGTTTCAGTGCCGGCCGGCTCGTTGAAAGCGGCAGCGTTATCCGGCGTCTCAGCGTCCGGCTTGTCAAGGGTCAGCGAGGATGCGTCGTCAGGAACAACCGTCGGCTCGTCGGCGGCAACGACCGGCTCCACAATCTTGGTGACGKACTGGCGGTGCACGGTGGCGGTGTTGCCCGGGGAGAGTTCCAGCGTGACCTTGTTCTCCGCATCATTGATGTCGACGATCCGGCCGAACAGTCCGAAGCTCGTCATGACCTCGACACCGGGCCCGAACTTCGACTGGAGCTCCGCCTGCTGCTGCTGCGTCTTCTTGTTGCGGCGGAACATCATAAAGACGAACACGCCGAGCATGACGAACAGGAGAATTGTCATTGGATCCAAGGGGAAAGTTCCGTTCTGTACTTGCATAGCTGTTTTTCAGCAACGTCCGTTTGCTCCGGGCGGCGCGGCAGAGGCCTGCACAGCAAGCTGGCAGAGAGACCATCCCCCAACCGCCGGCGGCTACCTGCTCTCCGCCCACGGAAACAAAACCCGAACGTGCCGAGCGTCATACCAGTCTAAAGGGAAAAGCTGGAGGAACGGTGTTAGCGGCTATTTCGGATCCGCTCCGGACCTGATTCCTCAGCGATGTTGCCGCCAGGCTCCCCCTGCKCGCCGTCGTCCGGMTCGTCAGCCTGGAACAATTCMAGCGGGTCCTGTCCGAAGACGCCGGGGGGAACGGCGAAGCCCAAGTGGGTCCATGCCGGCGCCAGGGCAATGCGGCCCCGCGGAGTCCGGCCCAGCAGCCCCTCGCGAACGAGGTAGGGCTCGGCGACCGTTTMCACKGTCTCGGTTTCCTCGCCGACTGCGATCGCGAGGGTGGACAGGCCCACGGGGCCGCCGCCGAACTTGGTAATGAGGGCTTCCAGAACGGCGCGGTCCAACCGGTCCAGGCCGCGCTTGTCTACCTCGTACATGTCCAGGGCAGCGGACGCCGCCCTGGCATCGATTTGTTCGATGCCGTGCACGAGCGCCCAGTCCCGGACCCGCCGCAGAAGCCGGTTGGCGATGCGCGGCGTGCCCCGGGACCGTCCGGCGATCTCGCTGAATCCTGCCGAGTTGACCTTCAAATCCAGCAGCCCGGCCGAGCGCCGCAGGACGAGTTCCAGCTCCTCGACGGAGTAKAACTCGAGGTGGCCGGTGAAGCCGAAGCGGTCTCGCAGCGGCCCGGGAAGCAGGCCGGCCCGTGTGGTGGCGCCGACCAGGGTGAAGGGCGGCAGCTCCAGCGGGATMGCGGTGGCGCCGGCGCCCTTGCCGACGACGATGTCGACGCGGAAGTCCTMCATGGCCATGTACAGCATTTCCTCTGCCGGCCGGGACATGCGGTGGATTTCGTCCAGGAACAGGACTTCGCCCTCGGAGAGCGAGGACAGGATGGCCGCGAGGTCGCCGGCGTGCTGGATGGCCGGCCCGCTGCTGATMCGCAGCGGAACGTTCATTTCGGCGGCGATGATCATGGACAGTGTCGTCTTGCMCAGGCCCGGCGGACCCGAAAGCAACACGTGGTCCGCGCTGCGGCCGCGCATGCGCGAGGCCTCCAGGACAAGGGACAACTGCTTCCGGACGCGGTGCTGGCCGACGAAGTCGTGGAGGTTCTTGGGCCGCAGGGCGGCTTCGATGGCGCGCTCCTCCGGCTCCTCTCCCCCGGTGACAATCGACGGCTCAGCCACGCGCGCCTACCCGGTTCCCGGCGCGGGCGCCGTCCTGGCCCAGCCACCGCAGGGTTGCGCGGAGGATTTCCGCCACGTTGCCGTTGGCGGCCAGATCGGGGGAATCGGCGAGGGATTTGTCGATGCTGGCGGCGGCATCCTTTTCGGACCAGCCCAGGCTGGTCATCGCCGCGATGACCTGGGGCTTCCAGACGGACTCGGCGGACACCGACGGGACCGACGCACCCGCGGTGCCGTGCGGTACGAGCTTGCCGGCGAGTTCCAGCACGATCCGGCCGGCCACCTTGGGTCCGATGCCGGGGACCTTCGTGAAGGCCTTGCCGTCGCCGGAGTGGGCGGCCACCCGGATGGCCTCGGGTTCATGGACGGCCAGCACGGCCAGGGCGAGGCGGGGTCCGACGCCGCTGACGCTGAGCAGGACATCGAACACTTCCCGCTCGTCGTCGCTCCCGAAGCCGAAGAGCGTCAGCGAGTCCTCGCGCACGATCAGGGACGTGAACAGCTTGCCTTCGTCCCCCACCCGGAGGCTGCTGAGGGTCTGCGGCGTGGCGTTGACGCTCATGCCGGCCCCGTTGAGGTCGATCACGGCGGAGGACAGGCCAACATGCGCTACGGTTCCGCGAAGAAAACTGATCAAAGCCGGGCTCCTGGGGTTACAGCGAAACCGGGCATATCAAGGAAGGGCAACCCRGTTATCCGAACATATCTACGAATAGCCTAGCAAGCGCCGCGGACATTCAGCGCGCACGGCGCGCTTTTGCCTCGGCGTCGGCCCATGCGCGCTGGGCKGGGGTGAGGGACTGGCTKCCCGGCCCCGTGTTCACCGCATCCTTGGTGGAAGTGCCGCTCCCGGCACGCCAGGCGTGGGTGATGGCCAGGGCGAGGGCGTCGGCGGCGTCGGCCGGGCGCGGCGGCGCGTCCAGCCGGAGGATCTTGGTCACCAGCTTGGTGACGGCGTCTTTGTTGGAGGTGCCGCTTCCCGTGACGGCGGCCTTGACTTCCGACGGCGTGTGCAGCGCCACCGGGATGCCGCGGCGCGCGGCGGCCGCGATGACCACGCCGGAGGCCTGGGCCACCCCCATGACGGTGCTGACGTTGAGCTGGGAAAAAACCCGTTCAACGGCGAGGACGTGCGGTTCGTAGGTGTCCAGCCACTCGTCGATCGAGGTTGCGATGACGAGCAGCCGCTGGTCCAGGCTCTCCTCGGGCGAGGATCCCACGACGCCGAACGCCACCATCGTGGCGCGCCGGTTCTTTTCGACGTCAACCACTCCGATGCCGCAACGGGTGAGGCCCGGGTCAACGCCCAGGACGCGCAGCGTCACGCTGGGGCCGTCAAGACCGGGCCTCGAAATCACGACGACGTGACAGCGTCACTCGGCTTCCAGTGCGGCCTGCACTTCGTCGCTGAGGTCGGCGTTGCTGTAGACGTTCTGGACGTCGTCGAGTTCCTCCAGGGCATCGACGAGCTTCATGAACTTCTTGGCGGCGTCGAGGTCAAGCGGCACCTGCATCGAKGGCACAAACTCGGCCTCGTCGGTGTCGTATTCGATCCCGGCTTCCTTGAGCGCGTCACGGATGGCCTGCAGGTCGGTGGGCTCSGAGTGGATCTCGAAGGTGTCGCCGTTGTCCTTGACTTCCTCGGCACCGGCGTCGAGGACGGCCATCAGGACGTCGTCCTCGCTCAGGCCGTTCTTCGGCAGCGAGACGACGCCCTTGCGGCTGAAGAGGTAGCTGACCGAACCGGGGTCCGCGATCGTGCCGCCGTTGCGGGAAATGGCGAGGCGGACCTCGGAGGCGGCGCGGTTCTTGTTGTCCGTGAGGCACTCGATCAGCAGTGCGGAACCCTGCGGGCCGCGGCACTCGTACATGATCTMGGTGTAGTCRACGACCTCGCCGGTGAGGCCGGCTCCGCGCTTGATGGCGCGGTCGATGTTGTCAGCAGGCACCGAGGTCTTCTTGGCCTTGGTGACAGCAAGTTCCAGGCTCGGGTTGCCTGCAAGGTCCGGGCCGCCMATGCGCGCGGCGACTTCGATGTTCTTGATCAGCTTGGCGAAGGACTTGGCCCGGCGGCTATCGAGGATGGCCTTCTTGTGCTTGGTCGTCGCCCATTTGGAGTGGCCTGACATGCTTTACGCTTCTCCTCTGATCATTCGAATAAACAGTTCGTGCACGCGTTCTTCCCCTGTCACTTCCGGGTGGAAGGAGGTCGCCAGCAGCTGGCCGGAACGCACAGCAACAATTCTAGCCGTCCCGTCCAACGACTCGGGGTGGCCGGCTTTGGAGGGTTCCACCTGGGCCAGGACTTCGACGCCCTCGCCGACGCGCTCYACCCAGGGGCCGCGGATGAAGACGGCGTGGACCGGCGCCACGGCGCCGGCGTCGGCGCTGAACTCCAGCCCCTTGAAGTCGAGGTCCGTCTCGAAGGACTCCCGCTGCCGGCCGAAGGCGTTGCGGCGGACGGTGATGTCGAGCCCGCCGAAGGTCTGCTGCGGGTTCCCGGCCAGATCCGTCGCGGGGTCGGCGATCTCGTCCGCGAGCAGGATCATGCCGGCGCAGGAGCCGTAGACGGGCAGGCCGGCCCGGATGCGCTCGCGCAGCGGATCGCGGAGTCCGAAGATCCTGGAGAGCTTGTCGATCGTGGTCGACTCGCCGCCGGGGATGATGAGTCCGTCCAGGCCGTCAAGTTCGGCGGGGCGGCGGACCCCGACGCCCGAGGCGCCGGCGGCCTCAACGGCATGCAGGTGCTCCCGGAAATCGCCCTGAAGCGCCAGGACGCCGATCCGGAGCCCTGTTCCCGCGCGGGATTCAGGGGAAATAGAGGGGGTGGTCATCCCCACAGCATAATGTGCCGCGCCTGCCGGGGACGCATGCAACGGGCCCCGGCGTCCGGGTTCCATGCCTCTGCTGGGATATATTACAGAGCATGCTTTACTTCAGCGTTCCGCTCGGCAAGCTCGTCCGCCGGGTCTCCCGGCTCAGGGGCGGAGGCTCGGCCCTTCCCGGGCTTGTGGTCGAAAAAATCGATCCCGGCTTCATGCAACGGACACTGTCCACGCTGCCCCTGGGGGTCGCCGTCGTCAGTGGCACGAACGGGAAGAMGACCACCACGAAGATGGTGGTGGAACTGCTGGAGAGCCAGGGACTGAAGGTCTTCACGAACCGCACCGGCAGCAATTTCACCCGCGGCGTGGCGGCGGCGCTCCTGGGCGAGGTGGACTGGCGCGGCCGGCTGGATGCCGACGTCGCGGTCCTGGAACTGGACGAGGCGCACGCGGTGCACTTCGTGAACAAGGTCCCGCCGCGCTACAGCCTCCTGCTCAATGTCCTCCGGGACCAGCTGGACCGCTTCGGCGAGATCGACAAGACCGCCGAGCTCCTCCAGCACATCGCCGCCAAAACCACCGGCACCGTTGTCCTGAACCGGGAAGACCCCCGCGTCGCCCGGATCGCGGCGACCCTGGACGGGCCGGAGGTGCTCTACTTCGKGCTGGACGATTCCCTCCTGAGCACCTTCCCCAACGACGACGACATGCGTGCGGCCCCGGGGAGCCCGGTCCCGKCCGCCGCCGCCCGGCCGGCCGCCGACGTCGTGCTGCGCCGCGTGGGCGCCGACGACGCCGATTTCGAGTACGACGGCGCGACGGTCACCACGSGGATGAAACTGCGCGGCGTCTACAACATCTTCAATGCCGCCGCMGCGCTGACCCTGGCCCGCGGCGTCTCCGGCGCCCGCGGCACCRGGACCGACCAGGCCGGCCTGCTCACGGCGCTGTCCAAGGTGGCGCCGGCGTTCGGCCGCGGCGAAAGCCTTGTGGTCGATGGCCTGCCGCTGGAGCTGGTGCTGGTCAAGAACCCCAGCGGCTTCCGGCTCGGCCTGAAATCCTTCCCGGCCGCCGGGTACGCCACGATGATCGCGATCAACGACAACTACGCCGACGGCCGGGACATGTCCTGGCTGTGGGACGTCGAATTCGACACGCTCCGCGACGGCGGCGTGGACCAGCTCACGGGCTCCCGCGCCTACGACATGGCGCTGCGCCTGCAGTATGACGACGTCGCCATCGGCGCCGTCGACACGGAGATCGCGCCGGCGCTGGCCGCGTTCATCCGCGGCGCCCAGGGGAAGCCGAAACGGGTTTTCTGCACGTATACGGCCATGCTGGCMATCCGCCGCGAGCTGTCCAAAATCACCACAGTGGAGGTGGTCTCATGRCCCCCCAGTCCCCGGAATCGCACGAGCTCTCCTTCGGGCACGAGCTCCCCCCCGAAGACTCCGCCGCCCCCGGCAAGGGAACCATCCGGGTCCTGCAGCTCTACCCGCGGGACATGAACATCTACGGCGACTGGGGCAACGCCCTGGTCCTGGCCCAGCGGCTGCGCTGGCACGGCTACACGCCGGAGCTGCTCGAGTACAACGTCGGCGACCAGTTCCCCGCGGACGTGGACCTCATTGTGGGCGGCGGCGGGCAGGACAGCGGACAGCTCGTCATCCAGGATGACCTTCTCTCCCGCGAGTCCACGCTGAAGCAACTGGCCGAGGACGGCACCCCGATGCTCGTGATCTGCGGGCTCTACCAGCTCTTCGGGAAGTTCTTCAAGACCCGGCTGGGCTCGGTCATCCCGGGCATCGGCATCCTGGACGTGGAGACCCACGGCACCGACGAACGCCTGATCGGGAACGTCACTGTCTCCTCCCCCGAGTTCGGCAACATCCTCGGCTACGAGAACCACAGCGGCCAGACCACCCTGGGGCCGGGCGTGCAGCCGCTCGGAACCACGGCCAAAGGCACCGGCAACAACAGCACCGACGGCCAGGAAGGCGCCCGCTACCGCAACATCGTGGCGAGCTACCTGCACGGCTCGCTGCTCCCCAAGAACCCGGCCCTGGCCGACTTCCTKATCCGGACCGCCGTCGAACGCAAGAACGGCAGCTTCACGCCGGGCACACCGGACGACTCCTACGCGGTACTGGCGCGTGAGCACGCCGCACGCCGGCCACGCTGATTCCCTGGCAGGCGACGGCATGCTGATTGAGCGGGACACCCCCGATCGGGAGGATGTCCGGCAGCTTCTGGCCGGCCACCTGGCCGACATGTACGCGACCTCCCCGCCGGAGAGCGTCCACGCCCTCGATCCCGCCGCCTTKGCCGGACCGGGCATCAGTTTCTGGACCGCGCGGGAGGATTCCCGGCTTCTTGGCTGCGCGGCAATGAAGCACCTGGCCACCGGCGACGGCGAGATCAAGTCGATGCGCACCGCGGAACCGGCACGCGGGCGGGGCGTCGCCGCGGCGCTGCTCCGCCATCTCCTGGCAGAGGCCCGGACCAGCGGGTACCGTCGGCTGTTCCTGGAGACCGGCAGCCACGAGTTTTTCGCCCCCGCGCGGCGGCTGTATAACCGGCACGGCTTCGCGGAATGCCCGCCGTTCGCCGGCTACGAGCCCGATCCCCACAGCGTCTTCATGACCCTCGGCCTCAYCGCCGGCACCGAACAGCCGCCCGCCGCCGGGTAGCCCGCGGGCCGGTGCCGGTCTGGTTCGCGTAGCTGTCCACCGGCCCGGTCTGCCATCAACACGCCCGGACGAAAGCCAGGACGTCCCGGGGCACCCGTCTGCTGGATGCCGTCCGGACATGGCCCCATCGCCGATAGACGGTGAGGGTGCAGTCCGGGATCAGACGCGCGGTCTCCTCGATGACGGACGAAGGGAAGAACGCGTCCCGGCCKCCGCAKAGCAGCAGGACGGGCGGCCGGATCAGCGGCAGAACGGACCGCGCGTCGAAGGCCAACCCCGCCCGGGCCTCGGTCAGGACGTCCGCGGCGGGGCAGCCGGAACGGCCCATCACGCGCCTGCCGACGACGKGTCCTGCCAGCGTCCGCAGCCAGTGCGTGCGCGGACCGCGGACGAGGTACTCCGCCAGGGCAGTCCCCGCACCGGCCGTATCGCCACCGGTGACGGCCGCAGCAATCCGGTGATCCACGTCCTTGCCCCACGTGCTGAGCTCGGCCCCCGTGACCACCAAGGCGATGTGCSGGAAGGACTCCGGGTGGAAGGCGGCGAGGTACTGCCCGATCATTCCGCCGAAGGATTCGGCCACCACCAGGTCCACCCGTCCGCCGAACTCCTCGGCAATCAGCCGTGCGTAGTCCTCAGCCATGTCGGCGACCGTGTGCGACGGGGGCATGTTGCGCCGGCGGGTGACGATCCAGACGGCGTAGCCGGCCTTGAGGTAGGCATCAAACTCCCGCCGGAACAGGGTTCCCAACAGCCMCCGGGGCACAGAGCTCCCCGGCCCGCCCTGGACGAACAGCAGGGACTTCCCGCCCCGGCCCCACGTCACGTAGTCCATCCCGTTGCGGAACACCCCGTTCCGCGGTGATCTTTCGTCCCCGGCCAACCCCGCCATCACCATGCCGCCCTAAGGCGTTGCTCCCGACTGCCGCAACAGTGCCGCGAACTCGGCCGGCCKGGTGGCGGGCCACCAGTGCCCGCCGTCCACCCTGGTGACTGTTACATCGTCCACCCACACTTCGAGCCCCTCGACGAGGCCCGGCGCCAGGAACGGGTCCTTCAGCGGCACCACGACCTGCACCGGAACGGTCACCCGGACCGGGGCGGCCGGTTTCCGCGGGCCGCGGAAGTTGCTGCGGTACAGGGCCAGGCCCCGGACGGGATCGTTGCCGACGTCGCGCTTGGCCGTCCTTTCGTAGCGCCGGGTCAGGAACAGCCGCCACGCGGCTTCCGGCAGGACGGGGAGGAGGAACGCCCCGACGTACCAGCTGCGCAGGAGCTGCCCTGCCAGCTCCGGCCAGGCCCGCGGGTTCCGGATGCGCCGCCGGATCCAGCGGGAGAAGTGCCCCAGGTCGGGGCCGGAAATGCTCGTATAGCGGCTGATCCGGCCGGCCGCCCTGGGGTCCTGCACGGCTGCCCACCCTTGGATCGACCCCCAGTCGTGCCCCACGAGATGGACCGCCGGGGTGCCGGCAGCGGCCAGCACGGCGAAGACGTCGTCCACGAGCGTCGTCAGCGAATAGTCCCCGTCCGGGCCGTGAACGGCGGAGGCGCCGGCGTTCCGCGTGTCGTAGGCCACCACATGGTGGGTCCGGGCCAGCTCGCGGATGGCCGGAAGGAACACCCGATGGTCGTCGGGGTAGCCGTGCACCAGGAGCAGGGTGGGCACGTCCGGTCCCGGTTCCGGGCCAAACTCGAACACGGCMAGCTCCGCCCCGTCCGACGCGACGGTACGCCGCCGTTCGTTGATMAGATCCATGCCGCCCAAGCTTAGGGCTTCCGGGAAAGAATAAGCTCGTGAGCGCCCGCCGCCGCGGCGCCCATCGACTCCACCACTGCCGTGGTGCGCCGGCGCGTGGCGGCGTCCGCCGCCGGACCTGCGCAACGGCCCTGCGGCGCGTCGGCAGCCACCGAACACCAGCGGTAGGGTCCTCGGACTACCACCGACGGCGCCCAGGCCAGGTCCGAGGCAGCCCAGGCCCCGGCCGCGTCCTGGCTKAACTGCACMCGGACCAGCAGGCCCTCGTTGTTGACCACGAACKACGGAGAGAGTTCCGTGATGCCATTGCCGAGCCMGTAAACAATCCACGTGCTCTTGTACTTCTCGATCGGCAGCACCGAGTGGCTGTGGTGACCGTAGATCATGCTGAACTGGCCGCTGTCCACAAGCGTATGGGCGACCTCCCGCTGCTKGGCGTTCGGCTCACTGGAGTACTCATCGCCGGCGTGCATGACCCCCAACACGATGTCCGCGCCCGATGCCCGGGCCCTGCGCGCCTTGGAAATCATTGCGGCCGCATCGAGCAGGTCGACCTGCCAGGACTGCTCGGCACGCAGCCCGTTGAGGCCGTATGTGGCATCCACGACGGCGATTCTGGCCGCCGGAGTCTGCAGGATCAGCACTCCCTGCGACTCCGCCTCGGTCCGGTATGAGMCCGTGTGCCGCAGCCCGGCGGCGTCGAGGGCGTCCAGGGTGCGGACGAGTCCAGCGGTGCCGCGGTCAACCGTGTGGTTGCTGGCCGTCGTGCAGGCCTGATAGCCCACACCCCGCACGGCGGTGATAATCTGCGGCGGTACGTTGAAGGAGGGATACCCGGAGAACGGTCCGTCCGGGCCCGCCACCGGGGTCTCCAGATGGCAGATCGCCACGTCGCTCTGCTCGATGTAGCGCCGCTGGCCCTCCAGCAACGGCCCGAAGTCCAGCCCCGCCGCACCGGCAGCGCGGGCGTCCTCGCGGGCCTGCTGCCAGAGCTGGGGGTGAACCAGCATGTCCCCGGTGACCAGCACGGAGGTGCAGCGGACGGCCGCACAGCCGGGACCCCTCCCCGGCGCMGGCGTCGGCGTCGGTGCCTGCGTCGGCGTCGGCGTACCCGACGGCGGCCCGGGGCCCTCTGCCRCTTCCCCGGGGCTGCCGGTTGCCGACGACGGACTTGGTTCGCCCGGTCCGGCGAGGAGTCCGCAGGATACCAACAACACCGCCAGGACAACGGCTGAGGCAACGGCTGAGGCAGCGGCAACGGCCCGGCCACGCAGACCGGCACTGAGGTTCCCCATGCCGGCCATCCTACGGTGGKCGGAATCACAACACACTGAAGGGATCGTTGAGAACCCGCGTCCTGCATGAAAGAGTCGCTTCATGACCAATCCCTTCCTGAGCCCCAGCACCCTGCCCTACGGCCTGCCGCCTTTCGCGGAGATCCAAGACGCGCACTACGCCGAGGCCGTCGAGGCCGGCCTGGTTGAGCATCTCGCCGAGATCCAGGCCATCGTGTCCGACCCGGCGGCCCCGTCTTTCGAGAACACCGCCTTGGCCATGGAACGTTCCGGCCGGCTCCTGGAACGGGCGGCCGCCTCGTTCTTCACGCTGGTTTCCGCGCACGCCTCAGATGCCATCCGCGATCTTGAGACCCGCCTCTCCCCGCTCTTCTCCGCCCACCAGGATGCCGTGTACCTCAACCGGGGGCTCTACGAACGCTTCGCGGCGCTGGACACGACCGCCCTGGACGCGGAGTCCGCCCGGCTCGTGGACGAATACCTCAAGGAGTTCCGTGCCTCGGGCATCCAGCTCGACGACGCCGGCCAGGAGCGGCTCAAGGCCGTCAACGCCGAGCTTGCCAGGCTCGGCACCGAGTTCGGGCAGCGCGTCAAGGAAGGCATGAAGTCTGCTGCCCTGCTGCTGGACGACGCCGCCGACCTCACCGGGCTGCCCGACGACGACATCGCCAGCGCCGCCGAGGCCGCGCGGTCCGCCGGGCACGAGGGCAAGTTCCTGCTGACGCTGATCCAGCCCAGCAACCAGCCCGCCATGGCCGCCCTTTCGAACCGGGATGTCCKCCGGCGGCTCTACGAGGCCTCKATCGGCCGCGGCAGCGACGGCGGCAGCTTCGATGTGCTCGATCTGGTCAAGGACATGGTCCGGCTCCGCGCCGAGAAGGCGAGCCTTCTCGGGTTCGCGAACTTCGCCGAGCTGACGGTGGACCGGCAGACGGCACCGGACTTCCAGGCCGTGCAGGACATGATGAGCCGGCTGGCCCCTGCCGCCGTCCGCAATGCCGACGCGGAGGCCGAGGCGCTGGCCGAGGCTGCCGGGCACCCGCTTGAGGCCTGGGACTGGGCGTACTACTCGGCCGAGGTCAAGCGTGAGCGGTACGCCGTGGACGAGCAGGCCCTGCGCCCGTACTTCGAGCTGGACCGGGTCCTGAATGATGGCGTGTTCTTCGCGGCGAACGCCTTGTACGGKATCACGTTCCACGAGCGCGCGGACCTGGCCGGCTATCACCCGGACGTGCGCGTCTGGGAAGTGAAGAATTCCGACGGCACGKACCTGGGCCTGTTCCTGGGCGACTAMTACACGMGGGACACCAAGCGCGGAGGCGCGTGGATGAACTCTCTCGTGGAGCAGTCCGGACTGTTGAACACCCGTCCGGTGGTGATCAACAACCTCAATATCTCCAAGCCGCCGGCCGGCGAGCCCACCCTGCTGACCCTGGACGAGCTCCGCACCACGTTCCACGAGTTMGGCCATGCCCTCCACGGCCTGTTCTCCGCCGTCACCTATCCGCGGTTCTCCGGTACGAACGTGCCGCGGGATTTCGTGGAATACCCGTCGCAGGTCAACGAAATGTGGATCATGTGGCCCGAGGTCCTGGCCAACTATGCACGCCACCATGCGACCGGCGAGGCCCTGCCGCAGGAAACCGTGGACAAACTCAACGCCGCGCAGCTCTGGGGCGAAGGCTTCGGCACCACGGAATACCTCGGCGCGGCCCTGCTGGACMTGGCGTGGCATGTCCTGGACGGCTCCGACATCCCCGAGGATGCCGTGGAATTCGAAGCCAAGGCCCTMGCCGCGGCGGGCATCGCGCACAGCCTGATCCCGCCGCGCTACCGGACCGGCTACTTCCAGCACATTTTTGCCGGCGGCTGGTATGCCGCCGGCTACTACTCCTACATCTGGAGCGAAGTCCTGGACGCCGACACCGTGGAATGGTTCAAGGAACACGGCGGCCTCAGCCGCGACAACGGCAACTTCTTCCGGGCGGAGCTGCTMTCCCGCGGCAACAGCCGGGACCCGCTGGAGTCATTCCGTGCCTTCCGCGGCCGGGACGCGGACCTCGAACCGCTGCTGAAGCGCCGCGGCCTCGACTGACCCCCGCAGAACGCAAACGACGCCGGGCGGCCACCTAAGAAGGCGACCGCCCGGCGTCGTTCAATCAGGAGCGCAAGGCGAAGGGCGGTGTGATCCGGCAGCGTGCGTAAAAGGGGCCCCGCGCCCCGAGCAGCCTCTCAGCTGCMAACACGGCGCGGGGAATAGCACGCAGAGGATCAGCGCCGTCCGGCGCCCCCAAAGGCGCGAACGCTACCAGCCGCGCTCTGCGAGGCGGTGGGGCTGCGGGATCTCGTCGACGTTGATGCCGACCATGGCTTCGCCCAGGCCGCGGGAGGCCTTGGCGATCTCGTCCSGGTCGTCGTAGAAGGTGGTGGCCTTCACGACGGCGGCGGCACGCTGGGCCGGGTTGCCGGACTTGAAGATGCCGGAGCCGACGAACACGCCGTCGGCGCCGAGCTGCATCATCATCGCGGCGTCGGCCGGGGTGGCGATGCCGCCGGCGGTGAACAGGACCACCGGGAGCTTGCCGGTCGCGGCGACTTCCTTGACCAGTTCGTACGGGGCCTGCAGTTCCTTGGCCGCGACGTAGAGCTCGTCCTCGGGCATGGAGGCGAGCTTCTTGATCTCGGCGCGGATCTGGCGCATGTGCGTCGTGGCGTTCGAGACGTCCCCGGTGCCGGCCTCGCCCTTGGAGCGGATCATCGCCGCACCCTCGTTGATGCGGCGCAGCGCCTCACCGAGGTTGGTCGCACCGCAGACGAAGGGAACCGTGAACTTCCACTTGTCGATGTGGTTGGTGTAGTCGGCCGGGGTCAGGACCTCGGACTMGTCGATGTAGTCCACTCCCAGGGACTGCAGGACCTGTGCCTCGACGAAGTGCCCGATCCGGGCCTTGGCCATGACCGGCACGGATACGGCCGCGATGATCTTGTCGATCATGTCCGGGTCGGACATACGGGACACGCCGCCCTGGGCACGGATATCGGCCGGAACACGTTCCAGCGCCATCACGGCCACGGCACCGGCGTCTTCGGCGATGCGGGCCTGCTCGGCGTTGACGACGTCCATGATGACGCCGCCCTTGAGCATCTCAGCCATGCCGCGCTTGACGCGGCTGCTGCCCGTGACGTTCTTCGCGGACGCGCCGGCTTCGCTGCTTACATCAGGTGTAGACACAAAAACCCCTATGGGTAGATAGATGACCTCGCCGGGGCGCGGACGGCACGTTCATGACGTGCCTCGCACACACCGGATTACCGGATCCATTGGCCGGTAAAGCTAATACTAGCCCCCGGCCGGGGCGCGGCAGAATTCTGGTTACAGCAGCCCAAATGCGCCCGGGGCCGGGGATTCTGCCCGCCCGCCGGGACGCCGCGCGGCCTGCTCAGGCGGCCCGTTCGGAGGCGGTGCCGTCCGGTTCCTCCAGCGACTGGCGGTGGACAGTCATGATGCGCTGGACCACGGTGACCAGGCTCGCCGTCGCGAGGAGGCACAGGGTGACGAAAAGCACCACTGAGGGCAGGCCCAGTCCGGTGAGTCCCGTGACCACCAGCACGGACACAAGCCGCTCGGCGCGCTCGGCAATGCCGACGTTGGCGTGAAAACCCAGGGCCTCCGCCTTGGCCCGGGCGTAAGAGACCACCATGCCCAGCACGAGGCAGACGACGGCGGCAATGGCGATCGGCGGATTGGCGCCTCCCGTGAAGAACCAGACGGCGACGCCGGCGAACAGGGCGCCGTCGGCCACGCGGTCCAGGGTGGAGTCCAGGAAGTTGCCCCACCGTCCGCCGCGGTGCTGCATCCGGGCCATGATGCCATCGATGACGTCGGAGAAAATGAAGGCCGTGATGAACAGGGTTCCCCAGAAGAGCTGCCCGAGCGGGTAGAACACGAGCGCGCCGACCACCACACCCAGCGTGCCCACCACGGTGACGGCGTCCGGGGAGACGCCGATCTTCAGCAGCCAGCKGGCCACCGGAGAAAACAGCGCGGTGAAGAACCCGCGCGCGTGCCTGTTAAGCATCCTGCTCCCCGGCTGCCTCTTGCTCCGCGGGCATTTCCTGCGGCCAGGCGTCGGCCACCTGCTGGCGAACCTCGCCGAGCGTCTGCGTGATCGCCTTGGTCTGGGCAATGATGGGGAAGAAATTCCCGTCCCCGCCCCAGCGCGGCACCACATGCTGGTGCAGGTGGCCGGCGATACCCGCCCCGCCGGTGACGCCCTGGTTCATGCCCAGATTGAAGCCGGTGGGGTTGGCGACCTTCCGCAACACCCGCATGGCCGTCTGGGTCAACTCGGCGAATTCCGCCGTTTCCTCGACCGTGAGATCGGTGTAATCGGGGATGTGCCGGTAGGGGCATATCAGCAGGTGACCCGGGTTGTACGGGAAGAGGTTCAGCACCACGTAGCTGGTCCGGCCCCGGTACACGATCAGGGAGTCCTCGTCCTCCCGCTCGGGCGCGACACAGAACGGGCAGTCGTCCACGTTCTTGAACTGGTGCTGGCCCCCCTTGATGTACGCCATCCGGTGCGGGGTCCACAGACGCTGAAAAGCGTCCGGGACCCCGGCCAGGCCGAAGTCGTCCGTCACGGCGTGGTCGCCCGGATACTCCGGCCCGGCCCCTGTGGAATCCTGCACGCGCTGCCCTTCCGTCTGCMTAGCTGGTCCGGTTGCGGACAGCGTCGACGATCCRCTGGACGGCTTCGGCGACGGGCACGCCGTTGTCCTGGCTGCCGTCACGGAAGCGGAAGGACACGGCTCCYGCCTCGGCGTCGTCTCCGCCGGCGATCAGCACGAACGGGATCTTGTCCTTGCTGGCCGTGCGGATCTTCTTCGGGAAGCGGTCCGAGGAGATGTCCACCTCGGCACGGATGCCGGCAGCCTTGAGCTGGCCGACGACGTCGAACATGTAGTCGTTGAAGGCCTCCGCCACCGGGATGCCCACCACCTGCACGGGAGCCAGCCAGGCCGGGAACGCGCCGGCGTAGTGCTCGGTCAGCACGCCCATGAAGCGTTCCACCGAGCCGAAGAGGGCGCGGTGGATCATCACGGGCCGCTGGCGGGTGCCGTCGGCGGCCTGGAACTCGAGCTCGAAGCGTTCGGGCAGGTTGAAGTCCAGCTGGATGGTGGACATCTGCCAGGTGCGGCCGAGCGCGTCCTTGGCCTGGACCGAGATCTTGGGGCCGTAGAACGCGGCTCCGCCCGGATCCGGGACCAGCTCCAGGCCGGAGGCTTCGGCCACCTCGGCGAGGGTGCGGGTGGCTTCCTCCCATGTGGCGTCGTCGCCGACAAACTTGTCCGGGTTCTTGGTGGAGAGTTCGAGGTAGAAGTCGTCCAGGCCGTAGTCCTTGAGCAGACCGAGGACGAAGTTCAGCGTGGTGGTGAGCTCGTCCTTCATCTGCTCGCGGGTGCAGTAGATGTGGGCGTCGTCCTGGGTCATGCCCYGGACGCGGGTCAGGCCGTGGACCACGCCGGACTTCTCGTAGCGGTAGACCGAGCCGAATTCGAAGAGCCGCAGCGGCAGTTCGCGGTACGAGCGCCCCCGGGACCTGAAGATCAGGTTGTGCATGGGGCAGTTMATCGGCTTGAGGTAGTAGTCCTGGCCCGGCTTGCGGACCGTGCCGTCCTCGTTCAGTTCCGCGTCGATGTGCATGGCCGGGAACATGCCCTCGCGGTACCAGTCCAGGTGGCCGGAGACCTCGTACAGGTGGCCCTTGGTGATGTGCGGGGTGTAGACAAACTCGTAGCCGGCGTCGACGTGGCGCTGCCGGGAGTAGTCCTCCATKGCCTTGCGGATGATGCCGCCCTTGGGGTGGAAGACCGGCAGGCCGGAGCCGAGCTCGTCCGGGAAGGAGAACAGGTCCAGTTCCGCGCCGAGTTTGCGGTGGTCGCGGCGMTCGGCCTCGGCGATGCGCTCCTGGTAGGCCTTGAGCGCATCCTTGGTGRGCCAGGCGGTGCCGTAGATGCGMTGCAGCTGCTGGTTGTTCTGGTTGCCCAGCCAGTAGGCGGCCGAGGACCGGGTCAGGGCGAAGGCGTTGGAGATCAGCTTGGTGTTGGGCAGGTGCGGGCCGCGGCACAGATCGCACCAGATGCTGTCGCCGCTCTTGCGGTCCACGTTGTCGTAGATGGTGAGGTCGCCGGCGCCCACCTCGACGTTGACGCCCTCTCCGGCGTCGGCGGCGTCGTTCTTCTTGCCCAGGAGCTCAAGCTTGTAGGGCTCGTCCTTCATCGCCTCGCGGGCCTCGTCCTCGGTGACGACGCGGCGCACGAACTTCTGGTTCTGGTTGATGATCTTCTGCATCATCTTTTCCAGGGCCTTCAGGTCCTCCGGGGTGAACGGTTCCGCGACGTCGAAGTCGAAGTAGAAGCCGTCGGTGATGTAGGGGCCGATGCCGAGCTTCGCGTCGGGGCGCAGCTGCTGCACGGCCTGGGCCATGACGTGGGCCGTGGAGTGGCGCAGGACGTTGAGCCCGTCCGGGGAATCAATGGTGATGGCTTYGACMGTGGMGTTCTCGGGAAGGGGCTGGTCCAGGTCCTTCAACTCGCCGTTGACGCGGGCCACAACAACATCGCGGCGCTCAAAGAAGAGTTCCGCGCCGGTGGTCCCGGTAGTCACCTTGGTCTCTTCGCCGTCKACGAGAAGGGTGATCTGCTGGGCATCTGACACGGGTGTCTCCTATTCAAAGTTAAGKCTTCGTAGCTTGTGGCGTACGGGGACCACAGCCAGCCTCGTCCATGCTATCGGTTTCTCCAGAGGCCAACCAACGCGCCACGGGTGCGGCGGCGCCGCAGGCGCAACGCTATTGCGGCMGCGCCGCGGACCGGTCAGCCGCCCAGTCCGGTAATGGCGAGGTTCCGGCTGATCCMGTCCAGGGGGCCGGGCAGGRGAACGGGCAGCTCCGGCCCGGGACAGGCGGGGGCGCCCGGCGCCGCTTCCGGGAACGGCAGGGTTTCGGGGCGGCTGAGGTCCCAGGCCATGGAGGCGCTGATGCTGATCCCCCGCGGCCCGGTCCGGCKGGTGGTGCCGCGGATCAGCAGCAAACGGGTCCCGAACAGCAAGGACCCGGACTGCTCCTGCGCCTCGTGGAAGAAGACCGAATCCACGCAGCCCGTGCCGTCGTCGACGCTGATGAACACCACCCGGYGGCCGCCGCGCATGGGCGGGGTCTGGGTGGCCACCCGCACCCCGGCGACCAGCACCTCCGTGCCGTTGCGCAGTCCCAGCAGCTTGTCCGCGGTGGTGACGCCGAGCCGGTCCAACAGCGGACGGTGGCTGGTCATGAGGTGCTCGCTGACGTCCACGGCCATGAGGTCCAGTTCCGCCCGCACGTTGTCCACCATGCTGGGCGCGGGCAGCACCGCCTTGAGGTTCTTCAGCTCCACGTCACCCAGCGACAACGCCAGCTGGCCCTCAATGACCTCCACGCCCTTCCGGTGCGGGCGGGCCTGGAGCTTTTGCAGRTGCTGAACCAGATCCGCCCGGTTCGCCGCTCCCCCGGACGCCCGGTGCAGGGTGTCGAAGGCGCCCAGCTGGGCCAGGCGCTGGATACTCGGCCTGCTMAGCCGCGACCGGGCGCGCAGGTCCGCCAGGGAATCGTAGGGCTGGCCGGCCACAATCCGCTTCAGCTCGGCGGCGGAGAGCCCGAAGATGCCGTTCAGGCTCAGCCGGATGCCCAGCTTGCCCCGGTCCGGCCCGGATTCCACCCGTTCCACCCGGTACTCGGCCTGGCTCCGGTTGATGTCGAGGGGAAGGATGGGGATGCCCAGCCGGCGCGCCTCGGCCACKAGCAGGCGTTTGGGGTACATGCCGGGGTCGTGCTCCCAGAGTCCGGCCAGGAAGGCCTCCGGGTGGTGCGCCTTGAGCCAGGCCGACTGGTAGGTGGGCACGGCGAAGGCGGCTCCGTGGGCCTTGCAGAACCCGAAGCTGCCAAAGGCCTTCAGCGTGCCCCAGACCTTGTCCACCACCTCGGGGCTGTAGTTCCGGGCCCGCGCCTCCTTCCGGAAGAACTCCTCCACCTTGGCTTCCAGGACGTCGTTGCCCAGCGCCCGGCGGAATTCGTCGGCGCGCGCCAGCCCGCATCCGGTCATGACGTCGAAGGTTTTGAGGATTTGTTCGTGGAAGACGGTGACCCCGTGGGTCTCCTTGAGGACCGGTTTGAGGTCGGGGTGCGGGTAGACCTCGGGGGCGAATCCGTGCCGGTGCTCCAGGAAGGGCCGGACCATGTCGGATTTCATCKGGMCGGGGCGGAACAGCGAGATGTCAATGATGAGATCGTTGAATTCCCGGGGTGCCATCTTGCCGATCAGTTCGCGCTGGCCCGGGGATTYGATCTGGAAACAGCCCAGGGTGTGGGTGCTGCGGATCAGTTCAAAGGTCGGTTCGTCATCGAGCGGGAYCGCGTTGAGGTCGATGTGGCCGTCCTCGGCGATGTAATCCGGGCCCGTCCCGTCCGGACCGGCCTGATGTGCGCCGGCGGCCACTACCTCGGCTTTGGAGGGGTGGAGCCGGATGACCTCCCGGACGGCGAAGGCCATGGCGCTCTGCATCCGGACGCCCAGGACATCGAGTTTGAGCATGCCCATGGGGTCCATGTCGTGCTTGTCGAACTGGCTCATGGGCAGGCCCAGGCCGCTGGGCTGCACGGGGGTGCRGTCCAGCAGGGTGGCATCGCCGAGGATGACGCCGCACGGGTGCATGGAGATGTGGCGGGGAAGCCGGTCCAGCCGTTCCGTGAGGTCCACCAGCAGGTCCAGCTGCTGGTTTTMGGTGAAGCCGCGCTGCTCCACCCGGTCGGCGAATTCCTTCAGCTCGGGTTTCTCCACGAGGGCTTCGCGGAAGTGCCGGGCCGAGAACCGCCACAGCTGCTTGGCGATTTCCCCGACCTCGCCGTCGTCMATGCCCAGGGCCAGGCCGGCGTCCCGCACGGCACCGCGAGCGCGGTAGCCGTTTTGCATGCTCATCAGCGTGACGCKTTCGGCTCCGAAGCGCTCAAAGATCTTCCGGTAGACGTTGTGCCGTTCGGCGCTTTCGACGTCGATGTCGATGTCGGGCAGCGTGGCGCGGTCAYGGGAGAGGAAGCGTTCAAAGATGAGGTCGTGCTGGAGCGGGTTCACCTGGCTGATGTCGATCAGGTAGTTGACCAGGCTGGAGGCGCCCGAACCGCGGGCGGCCGCCCGGACGCCCATGGCCAGGATCATCCGTGAGACTTCGGCGACGGTCAGGAAGTAGGAGGCGAAGCCCAACGAGTCGATGATCCGGAGCTMGTGTTCCAGCCGGGTTCGCATCTGCTGTTCCCGCTGCCCGGAGATTCCCRGGAAGCGGCGGCCGATGCCGGCCTCACAGCGCAGGGTCAGCTCTGCGAGCGCGTCGCCGGCGATCCCAATCACGGACGCTTCCGGGACCACGGGCTGCTTCCAGCCCATGTCGGCCACGGGGTCCATGCGGCAGCGGTCCGCGAGCGCCTCGGTCTGGGCGAGGAGCCTTTTGAGGTCCGCCGTGCCGTACCCGGCGGCGTGGATGATCTCCTTGGCCAGTTCGAGCATMCGGGCCGCCGATTTGAGCCAGCCCTGCCCGTTGGGCTGCAGCAGCGGGGCGGCGGAGAGCTCGGGCAGGGATTTGAGCGTCCGGGCGGAGTCCAGCACGTCGGCGGTGGCCGCGCCGTCCTCGGCGACATACCGCACGGCGTTACTCAGCACGGCAGGCACCCCGTGTTCCGCGGCGAGTTTGAGCATGCGCACCGCGTGGGCGGTGCTCAGCGGTTCCCCGGGCGGGCTGAGCTGGGAAACGACTTCCGCCGCCAGCGTCCCGGGGGGCATGGCGTCCAGCCAGCGTTTGAACAGGGTGCGGGGCCGCAGGTACCGCCGGCCGCCCATGGCACGGCCGACGTCGGAGTCCGGACCGATCAGCACCGTCAGGACCGGCTGCAGGGTTTCCGGGTCCAGGATGCGGGAGGCCAGTTCGGCCCGGGTGACGGCCACCGGAACCGCTCCCTGCGCCTTGCCCGTGGTGCGGGCATGGGCGTCGGAGATCAGCCGGCACAGCGCCCGGTAACCGGCGCCGTTGTTGTGCCCGTGCGCCAGCACGACGACGCGTCCCCCGAGCTGGGTGCGGAGGTCGCCGTCGTCGTCAAAGACCGCGAGGTCCACCCCGACGATCGCGTCCAGCCCGGCGGCCATGCACGCCTTCAGGTGCTTGACGGTTCCGTACAGCCCGTCACGGTCCGTGCAGGCCAGCGCTGTGGCACCGTCCGAGGCTGCGGCCGCAACCAGCTCCTCCGGCCATGAGACGCCGTAGTGGGCGCTGAAGGCGGTGGAGACGTGCAGATGGGTGAAGCTCATGCTGTTTCGGACTTCCGGTGGGGCTGCAGGGCGTCGTGGATTCGCACGAGCCGCCACCGGCCGCTGCTGACGTGCCGGCTCAGGTCAAGGGTGAGGGTGGGCTCCGCCGCGTCCTCCCCGGCGGCACGCACCTGGACCCGCCAGATCTCGTGGTCCACCAGGCCCGGACCGCTCCCGAGGGGCGCCCGGCTTTCCTCCGTCCACCACTGGCGGCGTTCATACCAGCGGACCGGTTCCGCGCAGACCGTGTAGTGCCGGCCCGCCCAGTCGAGMCGCAGGGGCTGCCCGGAGGGCGTGCAGGCAACATTCACGGACTCGCTGAACATGCCCACGTTGCCCTCCCGACCCAGTCCGGGCTGGAGCCGGCCCAGTCCCCGCTTTCACGCCAGTGCATTCACGCCATTGCATTCACGCCATTGCATTCACGTTATTCGAACATATCTTCGAATAACGCCAGTCTACGTCGGAGTGGCGACAAAACCCATTCCTTGCGGCATTGCACCGGATGCATGATGGCGCGGTGGACTGCGCAGGCCAGAACTCACGGACACCGCGGGGTAGGCTTCCTGAACCGGCACTGCAGCGCCACGGTGCACGGCACATCTATGGGGGTAGAAACGAGTGAAGCATCAAAGCCTGAGGACTGCTGCCGCCGTGGGAGCGGTCCTTTTTCTGGGAGCGGCACCGGCCGCGGCCTCTGCGGAGGTTCTCGACGTCGGCGGGACACCGGTCGGGGTGGCGGTTGGTGCTGACGGCACTGCGTACGTGGGAAATTACGGCGCGGCCGGCGGCGTCCGGGTGATACCGCCGGGAGCGCCCCAACCCTCCCGCACCATCAGCACAGGCAACAATGTCTCCGGGATCGCACTGGCCCCGGACGGCACCCTGTACGTGGCCCAACGAGACAGTGCYACGGGCCAGGACACGGTGGGCGTCATCCCTGCCGGAGCGGCGGCTGTCGCCCGGAGCATTCCGGTGTCGCGCGGGAACCATCTGATCGCCGCCGAACCCGACGGCACGCTCTTCGTTCCGAACCCTGCCGAACGCACCGTGTCGATCATCGCGCCCAGGGGATCGACGGTGGACCGCACTGTCACGGTCGGGGCCGGTCCGGTGGAAGTGGCGGTCACGAAGGACGGCACCGCGTTCGTGACGAACCAGGACGACGGGACGGTCTCGGTGATCCCGGCCGGGGCGACCAGCGTCTCACGGACCATCCAGGTCAGMTCCACCCCCGGAAAGACAGAGAATCCCCACGGAATCGCTGCCGGACCCGACKGGACAATCTATGTCACCAACATCAGTTCCAATCACGTCGCTGTCATCACACCAGGCGCCGACACCGTGGCCTACACCATCTATGTCCCGGGCGGACTCACGGAGGCCGCCGTCGGGCAGGACGGGACCCTCTACGTGACCAGCGCCCTAAGCCCCGCCCTGTCCGTGATCACGCCGGGTGCCACAGCAACGGGCTCCTCCATCCCAACGGAGAACAACCCCGGCCACCTCGCGGTAGCCCCGGACGGGACCATCATCGTGGCGAGCCCGGGCAACGGCGCCAACAACGGCTCCGTGTCCCGCTACGCTCCGGCCTCGGCACCGGCGTCCGGCAGCCCCCAGCACCAGGAGACGCAAGCTTCCGCCACAGCCCCGTCCGGTGACGCGGCCGCCGGCCTGTGGAGCTCTCCGGCTGGCATCGCCGGCGCGGCCGGGGCAGTGGCTCTCGCTGTCGCGGTGCTCATCGTGGCCGCGCGACGCCGCAGGAAGGCAGCCCTTCGCGACCACGTCAATGGGACCGGGGACGGCACCGCCGATCCCCACGCCGCGAACGAGCTACTCCGCAGACCACCGACAGATCAGGGGTGGACGGACGCAGGTGCAGGTAGCAGGATTGAGCCATGAGCTCCCACAACGCACTCCTGAAGCACGTAAGCATCGCCGCCAAGGATTCAACCTTGGTGGCGACTTTTGATATAGACGGAAATATCCCCGGCCAGGGCGCCTATGTGGTGGGGCTCGTGGCGGCAACCCCGGACCATTCCCATCAGCGAAGAATGGGGATCGAGTTCATGAACGGCGAGGCCGTGTCCTTCTACTGCTTCAGCCATGACGGCACCGAGGAAAATTTCGACCTCAAGGGCGTCGAGCACTCGGGCAACACCATTACCGGCCATTTCCCGCTCACCACGGTGCTGGGGCTGCCGAAGGGTCACCTCATGACKGCGTTCAGYGACGCCGACGGCCGGGACTACCAGTCCAACGTGCCCGTGGAAGAGGCCCTCTAGGGGCGCTGGCCCGGCAGGATCGGGTGCCGGCAGGAAGCGGAAGCCTCAGCTGCCGGCTTTGTACACTTCGAGTTCGAGCGCTGTGAAGGCCTCCACCATGGCGCGGTAGGTCTTCTCGACGATGTCGGGATCGATGTCCTTCTGCTCCGCGACGGCCTTGACGTGTTCGATCACGCGCTCCACGCGGCCCGGCGCCCGAACTTCCGCGCTGTCCGCCTTCAGGGTCCCGGCGATCCGGATCAGCCGCTCCCGGCGGCCGATCAGCGCCACGATCTGCTCATCCACCTCATCCACTGCCACCCGCACAGCTGCGAGCTGTGCCTTGTCGGCCTGGGCATCTTTGTCGTATCCGTGATTTGTGGACATGTTCATGACAGTATCCAAAGATGCAGCCACGAGTCGATTTAATTTCACTGGGTGTCCGGAGTGTTGACGCCTCCCGCAGTTTCTATGTAGATGGCCTGGGCTGGCCGGTCCACCGGGAAGTCCGGGGCGAGGTCCTCTTTATCCAGGCCAATCACGGCCTCATCCTCTCGCTCTGGGACGCCGGTCAAATGCAGTCTGAAGCGGCCACCGATCCCCCTGCCGGCATTCCCTGCATCACGCTGAGCCACAACCTGGGCAGCGCGGCGGAAGTTGACTGGGTAATGGCGGAGGCCGAGTCCGCGGGAGCCACGATCATCGCGGCGCCGACGACCCAGCCCTGGGGCGGCTACACCGGCTACTTTGCCGATCCCGACGGCTACCGCTGGGAGGTCGCCTTCAACCCCGGCTGGGAGGTCGATGACGGCGGCACTGTGACGCTGTGACCAGAAGACGCTGTGACTAGAACAGGCTGCCCACCGGCTTGATGAGTTCGGCGGAATCATTCTTCACGTTTCCGACGGCGGTKCCGACGGCGTCGATCGTCCAGCCCTCGGCAACATCGTGCGCCCCCGAGCKGACCAGGTCCACCAGAGTGGCGGCGTCCCCGGCGTGCGGGTCCAGCCAGGCCTGCATGGTCGCCCTGTCCATCGGCAGCGGGACCCGGTCGTGCAGGGCCGTCAGTTCCGCCAGCATCCCGCCGGCATAGCCTTCGGGCGGCGAGTCGGTGGTCAGGATCGATGTCGAGAGCAGCCAGCGGTGCGGATCGCCGTCGGCCTTGGACGGGTCCTTCCACCATTYGTACAGTCYGGCGAACACCATCGGGCCGCCGTCGCTCGGGTGCACGTAGTACGGCTGCTTGCTGCGGCCCTCACCGGCTTTCCATTCGTAGTAGCCGTCCGCGGGGACGGCGCAGCGCCGGGACCGMACGGCCTTCCGGAACGAGGGCTTCTCCAGCACGCTCTCGCTGCGGGCGTTGATCATCTTCGAGCCGATCCCGGGGTCCTTGGCCCAGGACGGCACCAGCCCCCAGCGCGCAAGGTGCAGCTGCCGGACCGGGGTCCCGTCGATGAGCCGTTCGAGCAGGATCGGCACGTCCGCGGTCGGGGCGACGTTCCACGACGGCGGGATCGCGATCTCGTGTTCGAGTTCGGCGTCGAACTCGGCCAGCAGGTCTCCGACKGCCCGGGCCATCACGTAGCGTCCAYACATGCCCTCMAGCATGCCACCGCGGACCGCCGTGCGGGAATAGTGTGCTGCGCGGTACGGTTATTGGAAGTGACGTACGACTTCCGTGGGCGCCCGGCCCTCCACGCCGGCCCCAACCACTAGCTTGAGGAGAACTTCGTGGATTTCACCCCCGAAACCGGCACCATCACCATGTTTTCKACCACGTGGTGCGGCTACTGCACCCGGCTGAAGAAGCAGCTGGACGCGCAGGGCATCGGGTACACCGAGATCAACATTGAGGAAGTCGAGGGCACTGCCGATCTCGTGGAGCAGCTCAACGGAGGCAACCGCACCGTCCCCACCGTGCTGTTCCCGGACGGCACCGCTGCCACCAATCCGTCCGCGGCCGAGGTCAAGAGCCGGCTCGCCGCCTAGCCTTTCCTTTATCCAAAAGCAGCACCAAATCACGACGGCGCGGCCCCCACGGGCCGTGCCGTCCCCCGTTGTCCCGGCAGGCTGTGCGGGTAGATTTGCGGGTAAGTTGTGCGGGTAACCCGYGATTCGAGCAGAGGAGCTTATGCCATGGTCCATAAAGTCAAGGGCGCAGTAGTCCGTTCCAAGAATGCCGACGTCACCCTGGAGACGATCCTGGTGCCGGACCCCGGTCCCGGYGAGGCCCTCGTGGACATCCTCACCTGCGGCGTCTGCCACACCGATCTGCACTACAAGCAGGGCGCGATCAACGACGACTTCCCCTTCCTGCTCGGCCACGAGGCCACGGGCGTTGTCAGCGCCGTCGGACCGGACGTCACCGAGGTCGCCCCCGGCGACCGCGTGGTGCTGAACTGGCGCGCCGTGTGTGGCGAGTGCCGGGCCTGCCGCCGCGGCGAGCCCCAGTACTGCTTCAACACCCACAACGCCACCCAGAAGATGACGCTGGAAGACGGCACGGAGCTAAGCGCAGCCCTGGGCATCGGCGCCTTCGCCGAGAAGACCCTCGTGGCGGCCGGCCAGTGCACCAAGGTGGATCCCGACGCCGACCCCGCCGCCGTCGGGCTGCTCGGTTGCGGTGTGATGGCAGGCATCGGCGCCGCGATCAACACCGGGAACGTCCAGCGCGGCGATTCGGTCGCCGTGATCGGCTGCGGCGGCGTGGGCGTGGCGGCCATCGCCGGTGCGGCGCTCGCCGGCGCCACCACCGTGATCGCCGTCGACATCGACGCCAAGAAGCTCCAGCGCGCCCGGGAACTCGGCGCCACCCACACGGTGGACTCCTCCGCCGTCGATCCCGTGGATGCAATCCGCGAACTGACCGGCGGTTTCGGCGCCGATGTGGTGATTGACGCCGTCGGCCGCCCGGAAACCTACAAGCAGGCCTTCTACGCCCGTGACCTCGCCGGCACCGTGGTGCTGGTGGGCGTCCCGAGCCCCGACATGACCCTGGAGCTACCGCTCCTGGACGTGTTCGGCCGCGGCGGCTCGCTCAAGTCCTCCTGGTACGGCGACTGCCTGCCCTCGCGCGACTTYCCCATGCTCATCAGCCTCTACCGGCAGGGCAAGCTGGACCTGGACGCCTTYGTGACGGAGCKGATCACGATCGACCAGATCGAAGAAGCCTTCGAGAAGATGCACGCCGGCGCTGTGCTGCGCTCGGTGGTGGAACTGTGAGCGTCCGGATCGACCGGCTGGTCACCTCCGGGACGTTTTCGCTCGACGGCGGGACGTGGGACGTTGACAATAACGTGTGGATCGTCGGCGATGACACCGAATGCGTCATCATCGACCCCGCGCATGATCCCGCTGCCGTGGCCGCGGCCGTGGCGGGCCGGAAGGTCACGGCGATCCTGCTCACGCACGGCCACGATGACCACATCCGCGCCGTCGGGGACGTCCGGGCGCTCGTGGATGCGCCCGTGTACCTGAACCGGGATGACTGGATGCTGTGGGAGCGGGTGTTCCCCGGCACCGGGCCGGACCACGCAATTGCCGACGGTGACACCTTCGACGTCGCCGGGGCCAGGCTCACGGCACTGCACACGCCCGGCCATTCGCCCGGATCTATGTGCTTCCTGCTCGAGAGCGAGGGCGCCGTTTCTGAACACACCGTGTTCAGTGGCGACACGCTGTTCCAGGGCGGCCCGGGGGCCACCGGGCGGTCCTTCAGCGACTTCCCCACCATCATCGAGTCCATCCGCCACCGGCTCCTGCCGCTCCCGGCGGACACGGTGGTACGCACCGGCCACGGGGATCCGACGACGATCGGCGCCGAAGCGCCGCACCTTGAGGAATGGATCGCGCGCGGGCACTGAGCCTGCGCCGATGCCCCAGGCAGGCCCGGTCCGCCACTTCCGGACCGGGCCGTCCCGCCCTAGGATGAGGGCCCATGAGCCCTTTTCCCAGCATGGATCCGGCAACCCTCACCGCGGACCTGCGGACCCAGTTCGATGCGTTCCTCGACGAGCACCGGGCGGCACTGCACAACTGCCTGGACGGGCTCACGGAGCAGGAGGCCCGGGCATCGCTGGTCCCCTCGCGGACCACCCTCCTGGGGCTGGTCAAGCACGCCACGTTCGTGGAGAGGGTCTGGTTTGACGAGGCCATCACGTGCCGGACCCGGGCGGAGATCGGGATCCCGGCCACCCCGGACGAATCGTTCATCCTCGATGCGGCCGACACCATCACGAGCCTGCAGACCGCCTACAGCCAGGCCTGCACAGACTCCCGCCGGGCGGCCGCACCGCTGGATCTTGACGACCTCGTCCGGGGCAACCGACGGGGTCCGCTGCCCCTGCGCTGGGTCTACCTGCACATGCTCCGGGAACTGGCCCAGCACTGCGGTCACGCGGACATCCTGCGCGAGCAGATCCTCGCCGCCCGCCCCTGACGCACAATGGCACCTGAAACCCGATCGAGTGCTCCACAACTGCCGTTTTCGCCGTTGAGAACGGCGGTTACGGAGCACTCGATGGTGGTTAACGACGACGTCACTACACGACCCKGACCTCATGGGGGGCCCTGCGGGTACACCTTTGCGCAGGGACTCCCACGCTCCCGCGCGGGGATGTTGACTGAAGATACCGGCCTGGCCGTAAACGGGGCAAGCCTCGTCGAAGGAGACACAAATGCACACACGGACGCTCGGACAGGGCCTGCAGGTTTCGGCCATCGGCCTTGGCTGCATGGGCATGTCCCAGAGCTACGGGCCGAATCCCGGAGACTGGCAGGCGATGATCGGGGTGCTCCGCGACGCCGTCGAGATCGGGATTAACTTCTTCGACACAGCGGAGGTGTACGGCCCCTTCGTCAACGAGGAACTGGTCGGCGAGTCACTCGCCMCGGTGCGCGACGAGGTGGTGATAGCAACCAAGTTTGGCTGGCGGATCGAGGGCGGCAAATCGGTGGGACTCGACAGTTCCCCCGAGCGGATCAAGCACGTCGCCGACGAGTCGCTGCGCCGGCTCGGCGTCGACACCCTCGATTTGTTCTACCAGCACCGGGTCGACCCGACTGTTCCCATCGAGGACGTCGCGGGCGCCGTCGGTGAACTCGTCCAGGCCGGCAAGGTCCGCCATTTCGGACTGTCCGAAGCCGCGGCCGGGACKATCCGGGCCGCCCACGCCGTCTTCCCGGTGACGGCCGTCCAGAGCGAATACTCCCTGTGGACACGCGATCCCGAACCCGAGGTCCTGCCGACGCTGGCGGAACTGGGCATCGGGTTCGTCCCCTTCAGCCCGCTGGGCAAGGGCTTCCTCACCGGCACCGTCAACACGTCCACCGAGTTCGCAGCAGGCGACGTCCGCGGCACCATCCCGCGCTTCTCGGCCGAGAACCGTGCCGCCAACCAGGCGCTGGTGGACCACGTCGCCGGCCTCGCCGCCGCCAAGGGCGCAACCCCCGGCCAGGTGGCGCTGGCCTGGCTGCTGGCCCAGCACCCGTGGATCGTCCCGATCCCCGGTACACGGCGCCGTGGGCGCCTCGAAGAGAATGCCGGCGCGACGACGATCGCGCTGTCCGCCGACGAGGTCGCCGATCTGGACGCAGTGGCAGCCMGGATCGGTGTGAAGGGCAACCGATACAACGACCTCCACATGGGTTTCGTCGGGCGATGAGCCGGCCACGGCCGCCGCCTGCAACAACTTCACCATCAAACCGCGGCTGGCCCAACGCCATGTCCGCCATGGGCGTCGCTAAAAAGGTCTTCACAACCGGCCAAGGCTAGCCTGACGCGTGGATCAGCCGACCACGTCCTGCTGACGTGGCCGACACTGGTCCGCCGTCCGCATTCTGAGATGGTCATCTCACCATGTGATGAACACTCCTAGACTGCTGAACATGACTKAGCACACCGTGGACCTGCAGCCCTTCGTCGATTGGAACTGGTGCGCTGGCCGTTCAGGGCAATTTGTCCTCGTGGATGCTCGCTGGTATCTGGACGGGTCGTCGGGGCAGGACGCTTACGAGGCCGGCCATATCCCGGATGCCGTTTTCGTTGACATGGACCATTGGCTTTCTGGACCCGGCTCAAACGACGCCGGAAGAAACCCGCTGCCCGATCCGGAAGTGTTCGCCCGGGGGATGCGGCAGGCCGGTATCAACAATTCGGACATTGTCATCGCCTACGACGACGCCGGCGGAGTCATCGCCGCACGAATTGTCTGGATGCTGCGCTCAACCGGCCACCGCGCCGMAATCCTGGACGGTGGCATCGCCTCGTACCCGGAGGACATGGAAACKGCCGCCTCGCAAAGACCGCCGGGAGACTTCTCAGCCACGCCCTGGCC